>NZ_JACMIA010000002.1 GCF_014252955.1 Stappia sp. 28M-7
TCGCAACCCCCGATACCGACATTCGCTCATAGTTCCCGTGTGACGCCTCGCACCAGTCAGCGCCATCGGAAAAGCGTCACGGGCCAGCCGGAATCGGGCGTATGCCTACGTTCTGGTTGTGGGCGGCGGATTGGGTCGAACCGACAATCTCTCGCGTTCGCTGCTTTGGCAGTCCCAGTCCTTAGACGGTCGAAAACAGCGACGCCTCCCGTTACGTGAGATGAGCACTTCTAATTCCCTCGCGCACTGAAGTTCTGCCGATTACGCCTTGAGGAAATCCAGCCATTCCTTGAATCCGGCACCCGTCTTGGCCGACAGCGCGATGGTGCGCGCCGCCGGGTTCACCTCGCTGATGGCGGCGCGGCATTTCTCCTCGTCGAACTCGACATGCGGGGCGAGATCGATCTTGTTGATGAGCACCAGTTCGGCGGCGCGGAACATGTGCGGATATTTGAGCGGTTTGTCCTCGCCCTCAGTGGTCGACACGATCGCCACCTTCATGCGCTCGCCGAGATCGAACATGGCCGGGCAGACGAGATTGCCTACATTCTCGATCAGCATGAGCGAGCCAGGCTCGGGATCGAGCGCGCGCGCCGCCTCTCCAACCATGTCGGCCTCCAGGTGACAGCCCGCGCCGGTATTGATCTGGATGGCCCTCGCGCCGGCATCGCGAATGCGCTCGGCGTCGTTCGCCGTCATCTGATCGCCCTCGATCACGCAGATCTGGCGCTGGCCGTTCATTTCCCTGATGGTGCGTTCTAGCAGGGTCGTCTTGCCCGCACCCGGCGAACTGACCAGGTTGTAGGCGGCAACGCGCCTGCCCTCGAACCAGCCGCGGTTCTGCGCGGCGACGGTGTCGTTCTTGGCGAGGATCGCCGCCTCCAGCAGCACCACCTCGCCGCCCGGTCCGTGCACATGCGGCCGGTCGTCGCCTTCATGATGGTGATGATGATCCTGGTCATGGTCATGATGGTGGTGGCCGTCATGATGATGGCCGGCGTGACCTGGATCGTCGCCACGCAATTGCACCGTCTCGCCGGTCGCGACATTCGTCATCGTGACCGCATTCGCAGGATCTGAACATCCACAGGTTCCGCACATCACGCTTCCTCCCGAAATTCGTATTCCCTTATCTTGAACGTATCGCCCTCGGCTTCGATGAAATCGAGGTCCGCGCCCTCCAGAACCGTCCCGGCGGCGACCATGTCGAAGCAGAAGGTGAGTGCCTGGCGCTCGACGCAGGCATGCGGCCCGACGGCAAGCTGCACCCGTTTCACCGCACGCGCGCCGGCATGTTCGCTGACGATCGCGACGATATTGCGGGTCAGGCCGAGTTCATGCATGGCGGTGCTTCCGGTTCCAGGGCCGGGCGCAACGGAGGTTCTGCTGCGCCCAGCCGGTGTCGTCAGCCTGCCACCAGCGCCACGCCGCCGAGGGCGACGAGACCGCCGGCAACACGGCCGAGACGCGCCACCGCCATGCGTTGGGAGGCAAGGCCGGCAACGATGCCGACCCCGTGAAGCAGGGCGGTGGCGATCAGGAAACCGGCAGCGTATTCGGCCGCGCCAATCCCCGCCGGCATCTCCGCACCATGGGCGATGCCGTGGAAGGCGCCGAACACGGCGGCGAGACCGAAGGCGGCGATAGCCGGCAAGCGCACCATCAGCGCCGCCATGATGCCGAACAGGATGATCGAACCGGCGATCATCGGTTCGACGGCCGGCAGGGTGAAGCCACCCATGCCGGCAATACCGCCAGCGAGCATGCCGCCCATGAAGCCAGCGGGCGCGACCCAGAAGAACTTTGGCGCGACAAGCGCGGCCCACAGCCCGACGGCCACCATCGCCATCAGGTGGTCGGTGCCGGTCAGCGGATGCATCATTCCGGTGACGAAGCCGCTGGCGCCGTGGCCGGTATGGGCTAGAGCGGGCGTCGCCGCCAAGGTGACCGCCAGGGCGACGGGCAATCTGTTGAGTTTCATGGTTCTCTCCCTTTTGAGTGTCATGGTCAGCTCCCTTTCAAGGCCGGCTTGGCCGGTCTCAACAAATGCGGGGAAGCTGTTCGCCGACCAGCATGTCGACGATGCGTCCCCCTCCAAACAATGTCTGCATCACCACCGTGCGCGGGTGCTTGTCGACCGCCTTGCCGATAGTCACGGCATCGCGCCCGGCTGGCGTGGCACGCATGGCGGCGAGCGCCGCCTCGGCCTCCTCCGGCGGCACGAACAGGACAAGCGTGCCTTCGTTTGCGAGGTATAGCGGATCGAGGCCGAGGATCTCGCACACGCCCTTTACCTCGGCGCGCAACGGCAGGGTTGTTTCCTCGATCTCGATGCCGATGCCTGCTGCGTCGGCAATCTCGTTCAGCGCGGAGGCAAGCCCGCCGCGTGTCGCGTCACGCGCGCAGCGCACCGATGGCGCGGCAGCGATGACGGCCTCCATCAGCGCGTTGAGCGACTGGCAATCGGATTCGATTTCCACCGACAGCGCCATGTCGCCGCGCGCCGCCAGGATCGCCGCGCCGTGATCGCCGAGCACGCCGTTGACGATGGCGACATCGCCGGCGCGCACATTGCATGCCGCAAGATCGCGGCCCGCCGGCAGCACGCCGACACCCGACGTGGTGACGAAGAGCTTGTCCGCCGAACCCCTGCCGACCACCTTGGTGTCGCCCGTAACGATACGCACGCCCGCATCGTCGGCTGCCACGCGCATGGAGGCTGCGACCCGCCGCAGCAATGCAACCTCAACGCCTTCCTCGATGATGAAGGCCGCCGACAGCCATAGCGGTTTCGCGCCGCCGACGGCGAGGTCGTTGACCGTCCCGCACACCGCGATCTTGCCGATGTCGCCACCCGGGAACTCGACCGGATCGACCACGAAACTATCGGTGGTAAAGGCGAGGCGGGCACCCTCTTCGCGCATCGCCGCGTCGGTCAGGCGCGCCTGATCCTCCATGTCCGCCGGTTCGAAGACCGAGGTGAACACATCCTCCACCAGATCGCGCATGGCCTTGCCGCCGCCGCCATGGGCGAGCGTGACCGTGTCGGCCTTCAGCCTGCGGGTGGCGCGGACGGCCTCGGGATCGGACTGGTGGTTCATTCCGCTGCCTCAAGCCGCGAGCCGCCATACTGGTAATAGGCAGCGCACGCCCCTTCCGAAGAGACCATCAGTGCACCGAGCGGCGTTTCGGGCAGGCATTCGGCACCGAACTTCGGGCATTGCGGCGGCTTGATGCGGCCGGTCATCACGTCGCCGCAACGGCAGCCTTCCGGTTCCTTGACGAAGCGGCTGGCGGCACCATAGCCGATGCCGAACTTCTGCTCGGCGTCGAAGGCGGCGTATTTGTCGCGAATCTTCAGGCCCGATGCGTCGATCTCGCCAAGGCCGCGCCACTCGAAGCGTTCGCGCTTCTCGTAGACATCGTCGCAGGCGGCGATGCTGGCCGGGTTGCCCTCGTCGGGCACGACACGCGAGTACTGGTTCTCCACCTCGGCGCGCCCGTCGCGGATCTGCTCCAGCACCATCAGCACCGATTGCAGCAGGTCGAGCGGCTCGAAGCCGGCGACCACGATGGGTTTCTTGTAATCGCGCGCGATGAAGTCATAGGGGCGAATACCAATCACCATGGAGACATGGCCCGGCCCTACGAAACCGTCGAGCGTCATGTAGGGGTCGTCGAGCAGCGCCTTGATCGGCGGCGGCACGGTAATGTGGTTGCAGAAGACCGAGAAGTTCGTCAGCCCGTCGGTAGCCGCCTGCTGGATGGTGAAGGCTGTCGACGGCGTGGTCGTCTCGAAGCCGAGGCCGAAGAAGACCACCTCGCGGTCCGGGTTGCGCCGCGCCAGTTCCAATGCGTCGAGCGGCGAATAGACCATGCGGATGTCGCAACCGTCGGCCTTGGCCTGCAGCAGCGATTTTCTGGTGCCCGGCACGCGCATCGCGTCGCCGAATGTACAGAAGATGACGCCGGGCTGCTCGGCGATCTCCACGCATTCGTCCACCCGGCTCATCGGCAGCACGCAGACCGGACAGCCCGGCCCGTGGATGAACTCGATCCCCGGCGGGGTCAGCTTGTCGAGGCCATAGCGGAAGATCGCGTGGGTGTGCCCGCCGCATATCTCCATGATGTGCACCGGCTTTTCCGCCGTCGCACCGATTTCGTTTGTGACCTGCTCGATTTTCGCCAGCAGGCCCTTGGCCGCGACCGGATCGCGGAATTCGTCGGCATATTTCATTGCGCCGCCTCCACCTTCTCGCCGGCGAGCATGGCTTCGGTTGCCCGCATCGCCTCGATCTCCTCTTGCGCCTCACCGAGCTGGCGCAGGATTTCCAGCGTCTTTTTCGCCTCCTCCTCATCGATGCGGCTCATGGCGAAGCCGACATGGACGAGGGTCCACACGCCGACCAGATCCTCCACCGCTTGTCCATCGAGGATGGGGGCGACATTCACCTGGCGCCGGACGCCCGACACGTCGACAAGCGCCAACTTGCGCTCGGCGTCCGATATCTCAACGATCTGTCCTGGAATCCCGAGACACATGGGCTTTCTCCTTTCTGGATAGCGTGGCAAGCGCCACGGTGGCCTGGCCGAGCGACAGCCCGCCATCATTGGCCGGCACTTTCGAATGGCTGATCACGCGCAGGCCCGCGCCTTTCAGGCCATCCTCGACAAGCATGAACAAAGTGGCGTTCTGGAAACAGCCGCCGGAAAGCGCGACCGTGTCGATCTCCGCATCGCTGGCGAGGCGCTTCGCCATGGCGACGATGGCTTTCGCCAGCCCCCGGTGGAAGCGTGCCGACATGGTTCCGACCGGTGTCTTCAAAACGAGGTCGCCGAGCATGGCGCGCCACACGGCGAGCGGCTCGATATAGGGCAGCCCCCTGCCGCCCATCAGCGGGATCGCGAAGGGATAGGCGAGATCGTCGGGCTCGTTCAATGCGTCCGGGTCGAGGGCAGCCTCGAACAGCATCGCCGCCTCGCCTTCGTAGTTCTGCCGCTCCCAGCAAAGCCCGGTCAGCGCCGCCGCCGCGTCGAACAGCCGACCGCAAGACGACGACAGCGGCGCGTTGGTGGCGGAGTGGATCATCGCGTCCAGCGTGGCACGCGGCGCGGCGTCGAGCCTCGGGAAGACGTCGAGATTGCGGAAATTCATGGCGAACTCGGCCCAGCCCATCTCGGCCATGAGATGCGCATAAAGGTTGCGCCACGGCTCGCGCACCGCCGCCGCGCCGCCGGGAAGCGCAACCGGCTTCAGCAGGCCGAGGCGCTTGTAGCCATGATAGGTACAGGCAAGGAACTCGCCGCCCCAGATCGTGCCGTCATCGCCGAGTCCGAGACCGTCCATGGCAATGCCGAGCACCGGGCCAGCGTCGAGCGGCAGGCCACTCTCGGCCATGCAGGCGGCAATGTGGGCGTGATGATGCTGGACCTCGATCACCGGACGCTCGCCGGCCATGTCGTAGCCCCGCTTGGTGGAGAGATATTCGGGATGCCGATCGACCGCGATGGCGGCCGGTTCATGCTCGAAGAGCTGCCGGTAGAGTGCCAGATTGTGCTCGACATCGGCATGGGTCGCGGCGTTTTCCAGATCGCCCATGTGCTGGCTCAGGATCGCCTGCCCGTTCTTGACGAGGCAGAACGTGTTCTTCAACTCCGAGCCGAGCGCCAGCAATTGCATGTCGCTGTCGAAGCCGTCGGGCAGCCGGATCGGTTGGGGCGCATAGCCGCGCGCGCGGCGCAGCAGGCGGGTCTTGCCGGCAACCACGCTTGCCACGCTGTCGTCGATACGGTTGGCGATATCGCGGTCATGGAACAGCGCAAAGTCAGCCACGTCCGACAGCGTATCGCGCACCTGATTGTTGGTGGTGCATTGCGGTTCGCCGGAAATGTTGCCGGACGTCATGACCACCGGCCGCTTCATGCGGCGCAGCATCAGGTGATGCATCGGCGTGTAGGGCAGCATGAAGCCAAGCCGGCCAAGCCCCGGCGCGATGGCGTCGGGCAGCATTCCGGCCTTCGCCTCGAGCAGCACAATGGGCGCCGCCGGCGAGGTCAGCAGCGCTTCTTCGTCCGCGTTCACCTCGGCATAGCGGCGGATGACATCGATATCGCGCGCCATCAGCGCGAACGCCTTGCCGCGCCGTCTCTTCCGCTCCCTCAAGCGGGCGACCACCTCGCCCTTCGTCGCGTCGCAGGCGAGATGGAAACCCCCAAGCCCTTTCACCGCGACGATATGGCCGTTCATGATCGCACCGCCGGCGGCGTCCACATCGTCCATCATTGAGAAGGCCTCGGCATGCACCGCGCCGCCGCCGAGCTTTTCCAGCCAGGCTTTCGGTCCGCAAAGCGCACAGGCTACCGGCTGGGCATGGAAGCGCAGGTCGGCGGGATCGCCGTATTCGGCCGCGCAGGTCTCGCACATGGGAAAGTCGCGCATCGTAGTCAGCGCGCGGTCATAGGGCGCGCCCTGAATGATCGAAAAGCGCGGGCCGCAATTGGTGCAGTTGGTGAACGCATACCAGTAGCGGTGGGCGAGCGGATTGCGCACCTCTTCCAGACAGTCCGGACAGGTCGCAGCGTCGGGCGTGACGTTCACCCGCATGCGCCCGCCCTGCGATTGCACGATGCCGAAACCATCCGGCGCGGGATCGCTGATCGGCGCCCGCTCCAGCGCCTCGATCTCCGCCAGCGCCGGAAGCTCGGCACGCAAACGGTCGACGAAGACGTCGCCTGCTTCGCCCCACAGGCGGATTTCCACGCCGTCGCCGGTGTTGCGCACGTCGCCGGCGAGGCCCATTTCCTGCGCCAGCCGCCAAACGGTCGGCCGGAAACCGACGCCCTGCACCTGCCCACGAATGGTAAGGCGCTCGCCGCTCATCGCGCGACCTCCCACAACAGCACCCGGTTGTTGCCGCTGTCGGCGATGGCGACGAGGCCGCCCAGCACGCTCAAACCATAGGGCCAGCACAGGCTGTCGCGCGTCGCAACGCCCCAGCGATTGTCGCCCTTGGCCGCGAAATCCGGTTGGCCGGTCAGCGCATCCGCCGCCGACCCGGTTTCCGGATCGCACCATCCGACCAGCCGCGAATTCGCCGTGTCGCCGACGATCAGCTGCCCGCCATGGCAGGCGAGCGCATAAGGCATGTTCAGCGTCCGGTTCGACGGATAATAGGCCGCGCCGTTGTGATCGCAGGCGGCAAAATCCGCTTGCCCGAGAACGGCGTCGCACGGTGCGCCGTTCGCCGCGGGGAACCCGTTCCAGATCGTGATGCGGTTGTTGCCAGCATCGGCGACGGCGAGGCGGCCCAGCCACGAGGCGATCTGATGCGGCCAGCGCATCGACATCGCCGACACCGCGCCGCCGGCATTCTCGTCGCGGTTCGTGAAGTCGGCCTGCCCGAGCACCAGGTCAGCGCCCTGTCCGCTTTCGCGCACATCGTTCCAGACCAGCAGACGGCGGTTGCCGGTGTCGCAGACCACCAGCCTGCCGTCGATCGCGGCCACGCCATAGGGCCAGTGCAGCGTCGTCGCCGTGGGCCGATCGGCACCTTCATTGGCCAGTACCGAGGCGAAATCCTTCTGGCCGAGCACAATGTCGGCCGGCTGGTTGTTTTCGGTCGGGGTCTCCAACCAGATCAGCACGCGGTGGTTCCAGGCGTCCGCGACGGCGAGCCCGTCGCGGAAAGCGCAGATGCCGGTCGGCACGTTAACGCTCGTCGCGCCGGGTTCCGCCTTACCGTTGCGCCCCTCTGCCTCAAATGTCGGCTGGCCGATCAATATATCAGCCGGCGCATTGTCCTCCACCGGCACCGCGCGCCAGCCGAGCAGGCGGTGATGGCCGGTATCGGCGACCCACAGCGAGCCGTCGGCGTGCAGGCACGCGCCGCGCGGGCCGAACAGGGTCGATGCATCGGGACGGATGGAAACGGCGAAATCGTCCGGGCGCCAGCCGAGCACGGTGCGTGGTCCATCCGTGGCGAGTAGCGGACGCCCCTCGACCGCCGACCCCGGCGCCTTGATCGGCGCGAAGCTGGAGGCATGGGCGAGCGAGGCTCTCATGACGTCAACTGCACTTCGATACGGTCGCCGACCACGCGCACTCCATGCGGCTGAAGCTGCACTTCCGGCGCGGTCAGGCATTCGCCGCTTTCCAGCGAATATTCGAAACCGTGATAGGGACAGGTGATGCGGCCATCGGCGATGTCGCCGCCGTCCATGGCCATGCCCATATGGGCGCAGGCATTCTCGAAGATGGTGACACGGTCGGCAAAGCGCGTGACGAGCAGCGAATGCCCCCCCGCGTCCAGAACCTTCGTCTCGTCCTCGGCGAGATCACCGAGCTTGGCGACGAAACTCCAGCTATCGCTCTTGTAACTGGCGAATGGCGAGGTGAAATGCACGGTGCCCGCGTCTCCGCCGCCGCCGAGCCCCCTTACCTGCCGAATCTCCTCGATCTCCGGCACATTGTCCTGGATGGCCTTCTTGACGCCAGCATAGAAAGTGAGCTGCGAGGCCGGGCAGCCGTCACATGCGCCGAGGAACCGCACCTCGCATGCCGGCGGCTCGACGGAGACGAGTTCCACGTCGCCGCCATGGCTGTCCAGCATAGGGCGAATGGTTTCAAGCGCTGCCTCGACCCGCTCGAACAGGCTCGGCTTGAGGATGCCGTGGCGGCGCAGCACGGCGTAAACCAGCTCGTCCGTCGCCGCTTCCCGGAGTGCCGGGCCGAGCGCTGGATGGCCTTTCAACTGGCGGATCAGGCGCCTGAAGCCTTCCGCGTTCAGTTGCTCGACGGCCTTGACGCGCGCATTGGCGGCGTTGCGTTGCTCGTCCGGCCAGTGTTCGGCCAGCGCTTCGAGAGCGGCAATGTCGGACAGCAGCGCGGCAAGGTTCCGCTCCTCGGCCTCCGCCGCGCCGGGCGGAGCGGAGATCGGGGCGGCATTCGCGACGCCTTTCTGGTCGGACATTTCGTTCATGGCGGTCAGACGTATTTGAGGTCCTTGAAGAGCACCGGCTGGGCAAGGCCCGAGACGGCTCCGCCGGCGAGTGCAGCGGCCCAGACGGGCAGGAACTGGCCGGCGATGACGATGACGATGGCCCCTAGCCCGGCGCCGAGCGCCAGCTTGCCCATCATCCTGGAATTGTCCTGGAAGAGCTTGCCCTGGAAGAACAGTTTCGCGGAATTCATGGCCATGCCGAGCATCAAAAGCCCCCCTTCACAACAGTGAGCAGGACGAGGCCCGCCACGACGCCGATAGAGCCGGCGAGGAAGCCGTAGAGCCCGCCCATATAGGCGGCGAGGTCCGCGCCAAGCGCCTCCGCGCCGATCTTCATGCCCGACAGGGCTCCGCCGGCAATGGCCGCGGCTATGCCGACCACGAGCGCGATGATGAGAGTGATGATGTCCATGTTTCCCTTTCCTTGATTTTAGTGGGCGCCATTGGCCTTCAAGGGCACTGATGGCAGGTCCTCTTCGAGTTCCCGCAAGGCCTCGCCAACCGCTTCGGCCTTCTGCAAATCGCCCAGTTGGCGAAAGATGTCCCGCGCCTCACCATAGAGCGTCCAGGCAGCGGACAGATTGCGCGGATTTCCCTTGTCAGGCTCTTCCGGGTCGTCCGGCAGGTTGGCGAGGCAGTTGGCCTTGTTGGCGATGGTGTTGGCGTATTCGCCCGGTGCATTGCGGCGTTCGCGCACCTTCAGCGCCTCGTCATAGGCGTCCAGCGCGCGAAAGCCGTTCTCCACCCTGTGGCTCGACGAGACGTATTGCAGCGCGTTGCCGAGATTGTTCTGCAGCATGGCGTATTCGCTCGGATGGTCGATGAGAGTGACCACCGAAAGGCCTTCCTCGAATGCCTGGACGGCGAGCGCCTCGCGCATCTTCGCTTTCTCGTCGGTAAACGGAATGGACAGGAAGGCCGTCGCGAGATTGTTTTGCAGGATCGCGAATTCCTTGGGATGAGCTTTCTTGTCGAAGGTCCGAAGCGCGCGCTGGTAGGCGCTGATGGAATCCTGGATGCGCGCCTTGTGGAAGGGGGCGAGGTTCTGCAGCACCAGCCCGAGGTTCATCTCCGCCTCGGCGATCTCCTCATCGCTTCCTTCCGCCGTGAGTGTGCCGAGCGCGGTTTCCAGTTCATCGCGCGCACGCTCCAGCGGCAGCGTGTCCTCGCTCGGAATGATCATCAGCGCCGTCGCCATGCGGGCGCGGATGCGCGCCGAAAGCAACGGCAGGTCTTTCACCTCGAGGCCGAGCGCCGTCTCGTAGAGCGTGACGGCGGCCTCGATGTCGGAGGCTTCCTTCGGCTTCTGCTGCAGGCTCATGGCGATCTCCATGAGCATCTCGGCCTTCTCGACGGGCGTGCCCTGCGCCTCCTCGACCATGCGCATGGCGACGTCGACCTGCTCTGGTGTGCGGCTGCGCACGGTCATCGGTATCCTCCCGTTTCGGCGGGCTCCCAACCCGCCTGACAAAATGAAAGCAAAGTTCGCATAAAATGTCTAGATACATTATAAACTGCAAACTTACTTTACAAATAAGGCTCAAATAGAGCCATTTTTCTTCTGAAAATCCGGATACTCAGGAAGCGGAACGACCAGGGCGCCCTGCTCGCTCGACCACGATGCCGGCAGGTCCAGCGCCTGCCATGCAAGCAGATCGTTGGCCTCGAAAACGTCCGGCGCGCTTGCGACCCGGTCGCCGGCGGCATTGCGCATCTTCAGCAGGCATCCCCCGGCGGCCATCTGGTGGACCGGCAGAATGTTCACCGCACCGTCGCGAATGAGGACGATCACCGCCTCAATGCCGCGGAAGTAGGTTTCGACGACGGACGCCGACAGATAGACCGAGCCGTTCCTGACAGCGACGGTAGCGCTCATGATGCCGTCGCCGGTTTGGGCGCGACCAGTGATGCGATCTGCTCCGCCAGCCGGTTCGCCGCCGCCTCCACGGCTGGCGAAAGACCGAGGCCGAGCGCCAGGCTCTCGGCTTCGACGAGGAAGACCGAAACGTCGCCCGGAAACGCCGCGCCATAGATCATGCGCCCGGCATAGAGCGCGTTCTCCCAGCGGAAATCGTGGAGGTTCAGGCTGTGCTGCGGCGGTGCCTGCAGGATGTCGCCCGGCACCCGGTAGATCGCGCCTGGATTGCCTTCGGGAACCTTCGCATCGACGATGATCAGCCGTTCCACGCCGCGCGCCTGGTACATGACGGCCATGCCATCCGTGCCCGCGTCGAAGACGGCGACGCCCGGCGGCAGATTCACATCGCGCAGTCTGGCGGCAACCGCCGGCCCCAGCCCGTCGTCTGAGCGGTTTGGGTTGCCGCAGCCGATAATCGCGGTGCGAACCGCCACGCTCATATCCGCCACAGCCTGCACGACCATTGCGGCTCGACGGGAAGCATGAGCTCCGGCAGGGCGCAGAAGCGGCGATGCATGAGATAGTACATGCAGGTCTCGCATGGCTGCTCGAGGTCGTCGGCCTCCACGGTGTAATCGGTGAACCCGGCGATCACGAGCTTTTGGGTCAGGTCGTCACCCGCATCCTTTTGCAGGCGCGCCACGATCTCGTTCACCATCTGCGATGTCTCAGCACGCGGCCAGACTTCCGTCTCTAGCCCGCCCGCCAGCATCGCGCCGATGTCCTCGCGCAACCTGTCGTCCTGCGCGCTCGATGCCTGATCGTCCATGTCGCTTCCTCCCTGGCAAACACACTTGATCGGCCGCAAATCAGAGAGTGTCTAAATCCTCCACAAACGGCACCACCAGTCGGGCTCCGCCGGCAGGTCGAGCTCCGGCAGGTCGCACCAGCGTTTGTGGACGAGGTAGTACATGCACTCCTGACAGCGCATTTCCTCTTCCCCATAGGGCTCCAGCAACCAGCCCGATTCGATCAGCTTGGCGCGCAGTTCGTTCTTCCCCATGGCCCGCAGATCGTCGAGAATGCGCCCGAATTCCCTGTCGGTCTCGGGAAATGGCTCAACCTTGGTTTCCAGTCCCTCCTCGAAGAGGTCCTTGATCATCTCGAGAAGCGTCGCATGGTCGGCCTTTTCCGGGGTCACCCCATAGCGCGCTAAAAAATCGGCTTCGGATCTGCCCACGCCGGGTTGTTCAACCATATCCAATTCACTTCCTTCCCGACTGGCGGCGACTCGGTCGGGCGCACGCCATCCGATCTTACCGGCGCGGGTCGCAGGATTGAACCTCGCGCCCGCGCCGTCGATAGTGTTTCGGTCAGGATGTCCTGAAGCGGGCGAGTTCCTCGCCGGACTTCGCATCGTGGGCGTGCACCGTGCAGACCAGGCAACTGTCATAGGACCGGCACACATGGCCGACCTCGACAGGGTCCTTCGGATTGGCGATCGGGGTGCCGATCAGCGCCTCCTCGATCGGGCCGCGTTCGCCGTCGGCCGCCCTCGGTCCGACGTTCCATGTGGTCGGCGCGATGATCTGGTAGTTCTTGATCTTGCCGCCCTCCACGTCGATCCAGTGGCACAGCGCACCGCGGATCGCCTCGGTCGCACCCCATCCCCGGCCATCCTTCTCGGTCGGCTTGATGTACCACTCCTCATTGAGCTTCATCTCGCGCAGGTTGCGCTCGGCTTCGCGGTAGAGGATGCACAGTTCGTGCATGCGCGCGAAATGGCGCAGCAGGATCGAGGCACCGCCCATCTTGCGGTACATGTCGAGCACCAGACCGTCGGAGTGCTGGAAGTCCTGGCCGGGACCGCCCGCGACCAGACGCCTTGCGAGCGGACCGGCCTCCAGGCGGCCGTTTTCCTCGTGGCGCACGGCCGTGCACCAGGAATACTTGCCGTCCGGGTCGATGTCGTTCTTCGACACCGGCGTGGTGGTCCGGTCGAAGGGATGCAGCGAATTGCCTTCGTCATACCAGGCGTGCTGCATGTCCTCGCGGGTGTGGATCTGGTCCATCAGCTTGAAGCTGTCGGACGCACCGTCGTAAACACCCGATTTCATGATCACCGCGTCATTGCGCCCTGCAATGGTCGGCTTCTGGTAGCGGTCCTCATGCGGCAGGTAGCCCCAGGTCACGAACTTGCCGTGGCCCTTGCCATAGTTCTGCAGGCCGATATCCATGCCCATGCGCCAGTAGAGACCAAGGTCGGAATTGGCGTGTTCGGGTCGCTCGTCGAGCCATTCGAGGAACTGGTCGTAGGTCTGAATCTCCTCGTAGCGCTCCATCGAACAGCCGAGCCACAGCGGCTCGATCCAGTTGCGGCGGAAATGCTCCAGGATCGACCAGGCGCGGGTCACGTCGGTCAGCGTCGGCGCGCACATCACACCGCCCGGAACCATGTAGGAGGAGTGCGGCCACTGGCCGCCGAGCAATGCGTAGATCTCGACCGGACGGCCAGAGATGGTCACGCCGGCCTCGTAGCTGGTCCCGGTAAACGGCGAATAGCGCTTCACCGCCTCCTCGTAGAACTGACTGCCCGAATAGTTCTTGTTGGTCGCGTCGATCATGAACAGGCCGTAGTGATGGCGCGGGAGCGACTGCATCGATTCCACGATCTGTCCGAGATTGCGGGCGATGATCGCATTGCGCGGCACCGTCGTACCCCAGGCGGTGTCAAGCGCCCAGGCGGCGCAGGTGAGGTGCGAGGCGCCGCATATGCCGCAGGCGCGCGGCGTGACGACGAGACCCGCCTGCGGGTCCTTGTCTTTGAGGATCACTTCGAAACCGCGGAACATCTCCGCGTTCGTCCATGCGTTGACGACGACGCCGTTCTCGATGTCGACGCGGACGTCGAGGTCGCCCTCCACGCGGCCGACCGGTGAGATATCGAGTGTCTGAACTGCTGCTTGTGACATGTTATTTCTCCAAAAATCCGACTTGTCTCAGACCACGAAGATGTCTTCTTCGGCCCAGGCGGGCGCGGCCCCCTTGGCGGCGGCGGTCAGCTTGACGTAGCCCTTCTTGTCGACGCCTTCCGGCAGGTCCTTCGGCACGCCCATGACGGTTTGGGTCTTGAAGACCGTGCCTGGCGCGAGGTCAAAGAACGGGAACTCCGGCTCGGTGCAGCCGAGACACGGCATGCCGGCGCGGGTCTTGGAGGAGACGCGGTTCCAAAGGATGCGGTTGCACGGGCTGTGGGTCATGGGACCGCGGCAACCAAGATCGTAGAACAGGCAGCCCTTGCGCTGGCCGAACGCCGTGGTCGAGACCTTGTAGGCGAAGTGCATGTTGCGCGTGCAGCCGGTCTGGGTGAACGACGAGAAGAACGTCTTGGGGCGCTGGAACTCGTCGAGCGTGAGATCGCCCGCCCGGCCGGTGGCCACCGCCACGAGAATCTGCGTCACCCAGTCGGGATGCGCGGGGCAGCCGGGAATGTTGATCACCGGCAGACCGGCCTTCGACACGAAGCCGCCGCCGAGCGCGCCGCCCTTGGCGCGTTTCAGGAACTGAAGGCCCTGGCTTTCCGACGGGTTCGGCGCGGTCGCCGGAATGCCGCCCCAGGTGGCGCAATCGCCGATGGCGACCACAAACTGCGCGGCGGCGGCAAGCTTCTGGACCCAGTTCTTCATCGGCTCGCCGCAGAAGCGGTTCCACTCGCCAGTGCCGTTGGGCGCGTTGATGACCGTTCCTTCAAAAACGAAAATATCGAGCTGGATTTCGCCCGATATACATTTCTCCAGAATCGCCTTCACGTCGTCACCCAGTTCCAGGCCGAGTGACGGCTGCCAAAGAACGTTGATGCCAAAATCCGTCACCAGATCGCAGGCACTTGGTTCTTCCGCATTGAGAAAGGACATGGTGTTGCCGGAACAGGCACCACCTTGCAGCCACAGCAAGTTGGCCATTGAGCTCCTCCCGAGTTCTTATCCGGCACCGCGCGGCCGGATTTCATTACACGGCGCGATTCTGCGCCCACCACCTCTGCAGCAATATGCGTGCCAGTTTTGCGTTTTTCACAATTATTATTGAAAAACAAAGGGCTAGCAGGAATCCCCGGAAGCCGCACCGCGGATATACCAGTGCAAACGAAATTTACTTTGCAGCGAATTTGCAAAGTAGGTTAGCAGGCGGCTTGTAATGGATGGGTATAGCTGCGGAAGCTTGTCAGCCGTGCCTGTTGCCGCATTTCGGGCATTCGGCTTCCAGGAAGTAGGAATACCATATCCCCTGGCAGTAGCTGCACCAGTGGCCTCGCGCGCTGCGCCCGGACGAGCCGACCTGCTGCGAGAGCTTGCTGAGGCCGAGATCGTTGATCGGCCCGCTCGATTTCATGCGCACGCGCGTTTGCGGAAAACGCAGGATCTCAGCCTTTTCGTCATCCATGGGATCGGCCCCGGCTCTGTCTTATGCGACATCCTGCAGGTTATACCGCTTGATCTTGTTGGCAAGTCCGACGCGCGACAGCCCGAGTTCGTCGGCTGCCTTGCTCTGGTTCCAGCGGTGGCGGGTAAGCGTTTCCATCACCACCCGTTTTTCAAGCGACTCAACCATTTCCTTGAGCGTATCACCCTCGATCGCGTAAGCGCCGTCGCCGGCGGGCGGCTCCACGCTGACATCGGCGATGTTGCGCGGCAGATGCCGCCGGGAAATATAACCGCCCTGCTCGGCAAGCGCGACCATGCGGCGGATTTCCGCCTCGAGTTCGCGCACATTGCCGGGGAACTGGTAAGCTCTCAGCTTGGCGATCACATCCTTGGTAACACCGACCACGCGCCGGCCGACCACGCCTGCATATTTCTCGATGAAGAAATCGGTCAGCACCGGGATATCTTCGGGCCGTTCGCGCAGCGCTGGAATATGCAGTTCGAACCCTTTGAGTCGGTAGTAAAGGTCGCGGCGGAATTCGCCCTTCTCGACCAATTCGGCGAGCGGCCTGTTATAGGCCGCCAGCACCCGCACATTGGCATGATACATCTTGTCGGACCCGAGCGGCTTGACCTCACCTTCCTGAAGGAACCGCAGCAGGCTGACCTGAAAGCTCGGCGATATCTCCGTCAGTTCGTCCAGGAACACGGTGCCTCCGTCGGCGGCGCGGAACAGGCCGAGACGATCGGCCACCGCGCCCGTGAAAGCGCCGCGCACATGGCCGAACAGTTCCGAATGCAGCATGTCCTGGGACATGCCGCCACAGTTCTGGACGTAGAGCGGCGTATCCATGCGACCGGAATTATAGTGGATCGCGCGGGCGAGAAGCTCCTTGCCGGTTCCCGTCTCGCCGAATATCAGCACTGGCAGATCGGTTGCCGCGGCCTGCTTCGCCTCCGCCACCAGTTCCGCCATGGCGGGACTGACATAGACCAGACGCTCGAATTGGGAGACCCCGCCCTTGAGCGAACTCTGCTCGGCCTCGTCGAAGATGTTGTCGTCGACGGAAATCTTCAGTTCGCGCGACAGCACCCGGTGACGTCGCGACAGTTCGTTGAGTTCGAGCGCTCGCTTGGCCGTCAGTTCGACCTGCTCGCAAAACACCGGCTTGAGAACGAACAGGAAAGCCGCCGCGTTACGCGCCACCTGCGCTGCAAGGGCGTGGGCGTCTTGCGCACCCAGCACGATGCGCGCAACCTGCGGATGCGACAGCCGCGCGCTGGTGACGAGATTATTAGCGGCATCCGTGCCGGCCGGAACGTCATAGATCAGCAGGTGAACCTGCATGGAATCGAGCCGGCGCGCCGCCTCCTTATCGTCGGCGCACACGACAACGCGATAATCCTCTGACTTCGCGAGACCCTGTTGGCATTGGGCGATCAGGGCCTCGTCCGCCGACACGACAATGACGGTATGCTCGGTGGTCATGTTTCCTCCCGCATGGACCGACCGGAATTATGGAGACGGTATCTCTCAGGTCAAGCACAGAAGAAAGCTTTGTTTGCAGATAGAAAACTTGATTATCCATCGCATTGCAGCGTTATTGAACCCCACGACGAGGCGAACTGAGCCATTCGATGCCTGTCCATGATCTCGACATCTGACATAGCTTTTTATGTAGTTGGTTGCGGGGTATACGACCCCCGATTTGAGCCTACGAACTTAAGCCATTGATACTATTGAGTTAGCAAATTTGCTATTTTTACGGCCAAAACAAAACCCCGCTAACCGATTGGTTTAGCGGGGTTTTTGTTGTCCAAATTGGTTGCGGGGGCAGGATCTAATCTTCACTTGCTGCCCGAGCAAGTAAAGATGGTTGCGGGGACCGGCATCGATCACAACTTGCAATCGACGCCGGTAAAGATGGTTGCGGGAGGGCGCTCAAATCTCAACTTGCAAACGAAAGACGGCCACCCGGTGGGGGCGGCCGATCTTCGTGAACTTGCATCGCAAGTTGAGATGGTTGCGGGGGCTCGCTCTGCTCTCAAATTGCTTTTCCGAGCGGCAGCCTAGGGTCTGGACTCATTGAGTTTCAAAGCCAGTAGATGACGATGGCCGCAAGAGCGATAGCTGACAGGAAGACCTTTGGGCACCTGTCGTAACGTGTCGCCACACGCCGCCAGTCTTTGAGCCTGCCAAACATGATCTCGATGCGGTTGCGCCGTTTATAGCGACGCTTGTCGTATTTCACCGGTTTCGTCCGCTGTTTCCGGCCAGGGATGCAGGCGCGTATCCCTTTGTCTTTCAATGCTTCTCGGAACCAATCGGCGTCATATCCTCGATCTCCGAGGAGCCATTCCACCTTTGGCAAACTGCTCACCAAAGCACGAGCACCGATGTAATCGCTGACCTGACCGGCGGTGACGAAGAGGTTGAGCGGTCGGCCCTGGCTGTCGCAGATGGCGTGCAGTTTGGTATTCATGCCGCCTTTGGTTCGACCGATCAGGCGTCCACGCCCCCCCTTTTTCACCGCAAGGCTGGACGCCGTGCGATGGGCTTTGAGATAGGTCGCGTCGATCATGACCGTCTTCTCTTCACCATGATCAGCGGCCAGACCAGCCATAATCCGAGCGAAGATTCCCCTATCGCTCCACCGTTTCCAACGGTTGTAGAGCGTTCTCTGATTGCGGCCTTGTCAAGCGTGGGAAGTTGATGTCCGTCCGGGGTCATGGTTCTCTCCGAGGTCGCATTGAGCGCCTCATGATGGTTTTCGGCGGCGGATCGTCTCCAATGTCTTGTGCGGGGTGTGGCTCTGGCCATCCCATGCTCTACAGCGAGATCGATCAACCTCCGTCCCGTCGGGACTGCGCTCCCCGCGTCAGACGCGAGAACTCAGATCAGGCGGTGGCCTCCTTTGTCCATTGATAGTCAGTTCCATTTTTCCAGAGCGTCAGCATAAGCACTGCGATTTTGCGAGCCGTCACGACGGCCGCCTTGCGGAAGCCACGCCGTCCCGCCAGTCGTACAGCCCAGCTTTTCAGCCGCGAGAAACGTTTCACCTGATGGATCACGGATGACGCCGCCTCGAACAGTAGCCCGCGCATCGCACCGTCACCGCATTTCGAAACGCGCCCCGACCAATGTAGCGCGACAATCTGGATGAGAGTAGCGCGTCAATCAGGATGAGAATCCTTGGTCGCGACAGCAGCGAGGATGGCGGGTTTGTCTGTCGCGGGCAAGGGGCTTGTCGCAGTGATTGTCGCGGAGCGTCAATCTGCATTCATGTCCGCCGGCGACGCCTTCCGCGGAGGCCGCCCGGGACCTTTGGCCTTTTCCGCGGCCTTGCGGCGGTAGCTCTCGACATTCATCTCGAAGATGGTGGCGTGGTGCACCAGCCGGTCGACAGCGGCGAGCGTCATGGCCGGATCTGGGAAGATCGTGTTCCATGCGCCGAAGGGCTGGTTTGCCGTGATCAGCATGGAGCGGCGTTCGTATCTCGCGCTGATCAGTTCGAACAGCACGCTGGTCTCGGCCTGATCCATGGTGACGTAGGTGATGTCGTCGAGGATCAGCAGGTGGAACTTGTCGAGCTTGGCGATCGCGCTTTCGAGTGCGAGATCGCGGCGCGCCTGCTGGAGCTTCTGGACCAGATCGGTGGTGCGGGTGAAGAGGACGCGGTAGCCCTTCTCGATCAGCGCCAGCCCGATGGCGGAACCGAGATGCGACTTGCCCACGCCCGGCGGGCCGAACAGCAGGATATTGGCGCCCTTCCCGATCCAGCTGTCGCCGGCGGTGATGGCACCGACATGGGCCCTGGACAGCATGGGAACGGCGGCAAAGTCGAAGGTCTCGAGGGTTTTTCCGGGCAACAGGCGGGCCTGAGAAAGATGGCGCTCGATGCGGCGGCGATCGCGTTCGGCCAGTTCGTGTTCTACCAGGGCGCTGAGCAGCCGTGCGGCGGACCAGCCTTCCTTGTCCGCCTGTTCGGCGAAACGCGGCCAGAGCGCCTTGATGGCGGGCAGGCGAAGCTCGTTCAGAGCCAGGGTGAGGCGTGCGGTATCGATCTCGGATGATGTCATGCCGCAGCCTCCTCACCGGCATTTTCCAGCAGCCGGTCGTAGGATGACAAATCGGCCAGCTGCACCTCGACCCCGGGCAGACTGTCGGGCGACGGGGCGAAGAGAGCGCGCAGGGCTGTCATATCGGGCAGACGGTGCTGGCTGATATCCTCCTCGAGTTGGGCGGCCAGTTCGGCCTCGCAGCCCCGGTCATGGGCCAGCGCCAGAAGATCGACCGTCATCCGGCAGGCCGCCTTTGCGTCGGTCTGCTCGAGCAGGAATGCGAAGATCTCGCTGAAAGCCCGCCGCGGGAACAGTTGGTCCCGGTAGACCAGCCCCATCAGCGCCATCGGTTTCTTGCGCAGGGAACTGATGACATGGCGGTAATTGACCACGTGCCCGTGGCTGCCGGTACTCGAGGCCCGGCCGCGCGGCAGCGTCAGCAGCGCGGTGGCGCCGAGGAACAGCTCCAGCCGGTCATCGTAGAGCCGAACCCGGAGGCGATGCCCGATCAGCCGGGACGGCACGGTGTAGAAGACCTTGCGCAGGATGAAGCCACCCGAAGAGGTGACGCGCACAGTGATCTCCTCGTAATCCGTCGTCCGCCGGGCGGGCAAGGGTCTGAGGCTGGCACGTTCCATGTCGATGCGCTTGGCATTGCGGGCGTTGATCCGGCCCACGATCTCGTCGATGAATCGGCGATAGGCCGTCAGATCCTCGAAGTCGCGCGACCCGCGCATGACCAGCGCATCCTCAATGGCGCGCTTGAGATGACCGTGAGGGCCCTCGACGGAACCGTTCTCATGCGCGATGCCCTTGGTATTGCGCGTGGGTGTCATGCCGTAATGGCGGCACAGCGCGTCGACGCGGTCGGTGAGGTCGGCTTGGGCGGATTTGTCGAGGTTCTTGAACGCGGCCGAGAGGCTGTCGGTCGTGTGCTCCTGCGGCACGCCCCCGAGCGCCCAGAGGGCGTTTTGCAAGCCTTCGGCCAGTGCCACATAGCTTTCGCCGCCCAGCACGACATGGGCGTGCTCGAAGCCGGAA
The DNA here is from genome assembly GCF_014252955.1 of Stappia sp. 28M-7. Lineage (NCBI taxonomy): Bacteria > Pseudomonadati > Pseudomonadota > Alphaproteobacteria > Hyphomicrobiales > Stappiaceae > Stappia > Stappia quadratibracata. The sequence continues at coordinate 20,382 of NZ_JACMIA010000002.1, forward strand.
TAAGCCAGCCGGAAGTGATACAGCCGGTGGTCCAGCTGCTCGCCGGCAACGGTCACGCCGAGTTTGCCCATGGCGGTGAAGTCCGACAGGCCCATCTTGCCCGGCACATGGACCTGCCGGAAGATCACTTCCCGGTCGGGGCCATGCTCGGCGCGCCAGGCGCGTATCCGCCGCTCCAGCGTACGCCGGATGCCGATGCCCAGCTCGGGATGCCGGCGCAGAAGTTCCTCGTAAACCGCAACTGGACGGATACCCGGCGAAGATTGCAGCAGGGGGACGACCTCCGTGTCGAAAATATCGGCCAGCGGGTCGGGACGACGTCGGCCGCGCGGGATCTTCTTCTGTGAGGGAAGGGTCGGGTTGGATTGCAGCCGATAGCCGGTCGCCTGGCTGATCCCGGCCTTCGCGGCGGCCGCGGGCACGGAATGGGAATGTCTGCGCGTCATGAAGAGCCTCATCTGTTGGTCGGTGACATGACGGCCCGGCATGAACGATCTCCCGAATCGGAAAAATCGTCCCCTATCCGAGCCGGCCACGACCGTCAGACCCACCCATTCCAGGCGCAACGCGGGGGTGGGGCCTCTCCGGTCGGGCTACGCCCTCCCTACAAGGCCCCACCCCCGCGTTCTCATCCTGATTGACGCTGGAGTCTCACCCTGTTTGTCGCGCCGCACCGACCAATCCATTTCGCCGGACTGATGTCGCTTTGGCGTTAACCCAAGAAAAGCGCCCACATCCGACGTCCGGTTGAACCGACCCGGATCATCAACCAGTGCTATGAAGCTGAGCGCGTTGACCGGACCAACACCGGGGATTGTCATCAGGCGGCGCGCGACTGGATGGACCTTGGCCGTTTTCCTCACCACCTTGTCCAAGTCGTCCGCCACTTGGCACAACTTGGCATGGGTAGCGATGAAGGCATCAGCTATGACCCGCAAAACCTGGTCGGTCTCGCCCGCTGCTGCCAGCTGATCGCGGAACGCTTGCCTCTGCCGTCCCTGGCCAATGCCGATCATACGGATGCCGAAGGTTTTGAGGACGCCACGAATGTGACCTTCGAGGTCCTTGCGCAACCGGATCAACCGTTCCCGCGCGCCTACCAAGCTGCGAAGCCGGTCCGCCTCCTCGCTGCGGATGTGAACCGGTGTGAACCAACCGGTGCGCGCAAGCTGTGCCAGACCTTCAGCGTCGGCGGCATCCGACTTGTTGAGCCGCGCCGACAAGCTCTTGTGTGCCTTCCGGGCATCAATGCAGGTCGCAGGCAGGCCGAGACCTGCGAGGCCGCGCTGCAACCAGATCGATAGCATTCCGCTTTCATGCACGATCCGTCGGGGCGTAAGTTCGCGGTTGCGAAACCAACCCGCGACGCCCCCGGGATCAGCGGGACAGACGCCACGCGCTACAGTCTTGCCATCCCTGTCTACAACGCAGATCGAAATCTCTTTCAGCGACACATCCAAACCGACATAGTATTCCATAGGACGTTCTCCTCACGGCTTATATCCATGAGGCCAACATACCGGACCTCGTTCGCCCCCGGAGAGCGACCGCCGCAATCACACCATGTCTTGTGAGGCCCGTAGGCGGAAGGGGCATCACGCCACCGTAAGCCATTGCGGTTGATGAATATAATGCCGCTCAACACACGCCGGTCATCGACTCGTGGCTTGCCGTGAGGCTTCGGGAAGAAGGGTTCAAGACGCGCCATCTGCGCATCCGTCAGCCAGAAAAGATCAGACATGTTCACCGCTCGTTTTTCGAGCCGTGAATCATGACGCCGGACTGAAATCAATGGGTCCTGACCCTAGCCCAATTGTGTTATGCGGCAGCTCTTGGCGGGAACCGCTGCGTCGCTCCTTCGGTTGCAATCTTCCTGAGCAAGCGGACCTATCTTGCCCGATTAGTCCCGGTTTCCCTCCGGCTGCGTGTCGGTCACATACCGGAAATCACAGTATTTGCCCCCACCAGCCAGAGTTTCGGTACGCTCCAGATGCCCTCCCCACATCTCGGCCAACGGGTAATCCAGATTACAGGCCGTGCCCTGGCAAAAATCACGCGCGTCCTCGGGCGGCAGCAAATTGTGGTGCAGTTCCTGATAGGGGCAACGGGTCACCAGAAACACCCCGCCGCGGTCGCTGTCGATCCAGCGTTTGCAATAGGATTTCGGGCCAAAGGGGAAAACATCCATGATCAGATGCGTGTCCCGTTTCAGCCGTTTGGCGGGATCGCGGGTGGTCAGCCGGACCAGCGCGTCCGGAACCATCATGACCCGCCGATAGATGATCCAGGCGGCATCGCCCACCAGTTCGATAGCGTAGTTCCGCGCCACGCCGCGATCAATAGCCGCCTGAATGGCGCTGATAATAAGCGCGCCATTCAGCAACCAAAGCCGTGCGCCTGCGTCGCGCTCATGCGGGATCTGGGCGGCGTGTGCCTCGAACCGGGTCCAGGCGTCTTTCAGAAGGTCGCGGATTTCAGCCTTGGTGAACCGCCCCTTGCTCATGTCTCCGCGCACACGGTTGCGCCCCAGAATGGCTGTCTTGGCCGCACCGCGCACAAGGGGCGCGAATGCAAGGCGGTAGAGCCGCTGGCGCGGCGTCATTTCAGCAAGGCGGGCCCGAATGCCCGCCCCCGGTCGGTAAAGGTCATCCAGCCCAGAACTGCACCGCCGATGGCGGACATCACGATGCCATTGACCGGCGCTGATGGTGTGACCGCCCCCCGACGGCAACTGTGTGCCAAGGTGGGTCTGCAACGATCCACAAAGGAGAGCGGTCATGTCGGAGATCATCATGGTCGGGCTCGACCTGGCGAAGAATGTGTTTCAGGCGCACGGTGCTGATGCCTCGGGGCGGGCAGTTCTGCGCAAGAAGTTGAGGCGGGATCAGGTGCTGGCCTTCTTTAGCCGGATGCAGCCCTGTGTTGTCGCGATGGAAGCCTGCGGCGGCGCCCACTTCTGGGGCCGCGAGATCGGCAAGCTGGGCCACGAGGTGCGGTTGATCCCGCCGGCCTATGTGAAGCCCTTCGTCAAGCGGCAGAAGAATGATGCGGCCGACGCTGAAGCGATCTGCGAAGCGGCCACGCGTCCGACGATGCGCTTCGTGCCGGTGAAGAGCGAAGAGACCCAAGGGGCCGCGATGGTCTTCCGCATCGGCGAGTTGCTGATCCGCCAGCGGACGCAGGCGATCAATGCGCTCCGGGGTCATCTGGGCGAGTTCGGCCAGATCGTGCCACAGGGGGCGGCGAACGCCGCGCGTTTGATCGCAATTGTCGAGGACCCGGACAGCGGACTGCCCGCCGATGCCATTGCAACGTTGAAGGTGCTGGTCGGAGCCCTCACCCATCTGGAGACGGAGATTGACAAGCTCGATGCCGAGATCGCGCGGCGCGCCAAGGAGAACGAGGTCGCCCGCCGACTGATGACCGTGCCGGGGATCGGGCCGTTGATCGCCACGGCCATCGCGGTCCTCGCGCCGCCACCCGAGACGTTCCGGAAGGCGCGCGACTTTGCGGCGTGGCTCGGCTTGACGCCCCGCCAGCATTCCACCGGGGGCAAGCAGCGCCTCGGGGCCACGACGAAGATGGGCGAGCGCTCCCTGAGGCGGCTGCTGATCATCGGCGCCAACAGCGTCATCATCAAGCGGCACGTCCATGCCGCGGCCCGGCCGGGCACCTGGCTGGGCGGGATGCTGACGCGCAAGCCGCCGATGCTTGTGCGGGTGGCGCTGGCGAACAAGATGGCGCGGATCGTCTGGGCCCTGATGGCCCGGGGTGGCGTCTACAAGTCTCCGGCCTCGGCGGCATAAGCCGACCAGCGGTCGCGAGGACGTCGGAGCGGAAGAGGGCAAGGAGCAGTTTGGCGCAACAGTCGTGAGACGGGATCGGGAGAACCAGTGTGCAACAGAGTGCCACCGAGCACGCGGCTTTGATCTGGGCCCGATCTTCGAACACCATGCGGGCCCGCGGCAAGACGACGGCCGCATCAGAGGCCGGATACATGTCAGCACCCGGTGACGCGTCTAAAGAAGCTCTGAAGATTTCTCTTGCGCAAGGGGCGGTTATACATGTTGCACAAATCGGGGTCTGAGCGTGGTTCCCCTTTCCCCGGACGGACCTATCCTACGGCCACAGTGACGGGTATGCCGAGCGCGGTGTAGCCGTTCAGCACGGCGATGCGAACTTGCAGCTCGGCGACCTGGCGGTCGAAGTCTCGGGCCATGAGGGATTGGCCGAGCAGCTTGATGCAGTTCATCTTGCTCTCGACCCGGCTCCGGCGGTGGTAGCCAGACCATCTTCGCCAGATGGCGCGACCCAAATATTTGGACGCGCGCAGTGCCTCATTGCGGGCGATGGCTCCGGGGCTCGTCGGTTTCCAAGGCTTGGCGTTCTTGCGGGGCGGGATGATCGCAGCGGCACAACGAGCAGCGATTGCCTCGTGGCACTTGCGTGTGTCGTAGGCGCCATCTGCCGTCACGGAACCGATCTCTTCGTCAGACGGGATTTGGTCAAGGAGATCTGGCAGGATGGGCGCATCGCCAATGTTGCTGCCGGTGACTTCGACGGCCCGGACTTCCAATGTTTCCTCGTCGATACCGATGTGCACCTTGCGCCAGATGCGCCGTTTGGCTCCGCCGTGCTTGCGGGCGTTCCACTCACCTTCGCCTTCGGCCTTGATGCCGGTGCTGTCGATCAGCAGGTTCAGCGGGCCCGTGCCGCCGCGATACGGGATCGCCACATTCAGCGTCTTTTGGCGGCGGCACAGGGTGCTGAAGTCCGGCACTCGCCAATCCAACCCGACCAGCCGCAGGAGGCTCTGAACGAACCCGGTCGTTTGTCTCAGCGGCATGCCAAAGAGCACCTTCATTGTCAGGCACGTTTGGATCGCTTCATCGCTGAAGCTCGGCTGCCGCCCACGCTTCCCGCTCGGCGGCGGCTTCCACATCATGTCGGGATTGAACCAGATCGTCAGCGATCCGCGCTGACACAGTGCTTCATTGTAAGCCGACCAGTTCGTGGTCTTATACTTCGTAGGGGCCCAACTGCTCATACCTTCCAGCTATCACGCTGGATTCACGCAGTGAATCCCTCACCCGATTTGCGCAACAAGGCCGTTCGTGAGCGCAACTGACGGCGATATTTCATTTCACCCACTGGATGTTGCCGAAGCGATTTCGTGCCAAAGCGAACGCAAGCGCTTACTTGAGGAACGTCTGATCTACGGGTACGGTTGCGCTGAGATGGCGGCTTGATCGCTTTGTGACCCGTGCCACGGGTCCTTGAGGGTCTGTTTTGCCCTCTCTTGGCTGCCATATCGTCGTTCTGGCAGATTGCGGACAGACTCGCCCTCACGTCAGCAGCTGTCTTCGGACCAGGAACAGGTTGCCGAGCGCGAACAGGGTGAAGAGTTGGGCGCGGTTCTTGGCCAACCCGCGGTAGCGCGTCTTCATGTGACCGAACTGGCGCTTGAGAACGCGGAAGGGATGCTCGACCTTGGCGCGCACCATGGCGATGACCCGGTTGGTCTCCTCGTCGATCTCGTCGAGCTTGCCGCCTCGCGGTGCCTTGCGCATCACGCCCCAGACCTTGCCGTTCTTGGTGAACGCAGCCTCCCGCTCGGCGCTGACATAGCCCTTGTCCGCCCAAACTGAAGTCTCGCCGCCGTGGAGCAGTTCGTCCCAGATGCGGCTGTCATGCACCTTCGCGGTTGTCGCCTCGAGGCTGTGGACGGTGCCGCTGTCCACATCGACGCCAACATGCGCCTTCATTCCAAAATACCAGGCATTGCCCTTCTTCGTTGACGACATCTCGGGATCACGTGCCTTGGCCTTGTTCTTCGTTGACGACGGCGCGTCGATGATCGTTGCGTCCACCAGCGTGCCCGAGCGCAGCGTAATTCCTTGGTCGGCAAGGTAGCGGTTCACCTCGGCAAACAGCTGCTCCGTAAGCTGGTGCTTCTCAAGCAGGTGGCGGAAGTTGAGGATCGTAGTTTCATCCGGGATGCGGTCGTCGCCCAGCTCAATGCCAGCAAACCGACGCATGGCGTCGCTGTCGTAGAGCATCTCCTCCGCCATCGGGTCGCTGAGCGCATACCATTGCTGAAGGAAGTAGACCCGCAGCATGGTCTCAATCGGCATCGGGGGGCGCCCGCCCCTTGGTCCCGCCTTCGGGTAGTGCGGTGCGATCAGCGCCAGCAGCCGCATCCACGGCACTACTGTCTCCATCTCGGCGAGGAACTTCTCCCGCCGCGTCTGCTTCTTCTTCACTGCGTGGCGGAGGCCGGGAAAGGTGGGCTGCTTGGGCATCGGGGAGCATCCTTCATGATCCCGCCCAGTCTAATCCAAGCCGCTCAGAGAGCGAGGTTTTTCAGACGCTCCTTGATGTCACGCATTCGACGGTGGTGCCAGCAGGCATGTTTAGAGGCGGGAAAGACGTCTATAGTTGCTGCGAATGAAACAAAAGGAACATAGACTTGCCTCTCTCTATTGGCTTATCCCTGTCCGCATTTCTGGTGACGGCGGTGATGCATCTGACCACCCTGAAGTGGTGCAGTGGTGGGATGGCCAGCATTCCAATGCGGCCCTCCATCCGCGTCCTCGCGGTTCTGACTCTGCTGTTCACTGCCCATATGTTGCAAATTGGCGTGTTCGCTGTCGCCTTTGCCTTGGCCGAGCGCTGGTTGAACCTGGGCGCATTTGCGGGTGAGACCATCGCGGCTCCCCTCGATTACTACTATTTTTCGGCAATAACCTACACCTCGCTCGGAATAGGAGACATTTTTCCTACCGGGCACCTGCGGTTTCTGACGGGCGTCGAGGCGCTGATCGGTCTGTTGCTGATCGCGTGGTCCGCCTCCTTCCTCTACGCGATGATGAACCGCCTCTGGGTCTGGCAGCCCTGCGTGCGTCCGGACGGAACATCGCAGGACATGTCAGGACGTACGCCTGCGCGCGACTGCCAGCAGGGCAACACTGGCGAGGATGGCGGACATGCTTGAGCCCAAAATGACGGCGATCTTTGCCGAATCCGCGCGTGCGGGATCATCCAGCGCGGCGGTGACGATGAACAGGCTCATCGTGAAACCGATGCCTGCGAAAAGTGCGGCGCGCAGGGTATCGCGCAACGATGTCCCAGACGGCAAACTGCCCAGACCCGCCCACAGTGCAAGGCCGGTTCCCAATGCGACACCCAACGGCTTTCCGATAACAAGGCCCAGGGCAATGCCCGCAGCGACCGTATCTGTCGTCCAGTTCGCGGACGCATTGGTCAGCGGCACCCCGGCATTGAAGAAGGCAAGGATCGGAACGACGATGAACAGGGCCAGAGGTGCGACGCGATGCTCGACCTGTGCGACGGCGCTCAGTCTGAAAGCCGACAGCGGCAGCGCCAGACCGATGATCGCCCCCGCGATGGCCCCTTCCAGCCCGGACCCAATCAGCCCGGACCACAGCAATGTGCCCGCAACGAGATAGAGCTTGGTGGCCTCGCTCGCGCGCCGGTTCAGAGCCCAGAGACCGCCAAGCCCGACCGCGATGAGGGCCAGCGACCAGCCGAACTCGGCCTCGCCGTAGAACAGTGCAATGACCAGCACGGCGCCCAGATCGTCAAAGATCGCAACCGCCGTGACGAAGGCCAGAAGGCCCACGGACACCGCCGATCCGAGGAACGACATCAGGCCCAGCACCAAAACCACATCCGTCGCAATCGGAATCGCCCAGCCGGGCATCGCTTCGGGGTCGCCTGCATTGAACGCCAGATAAATCGCCACCGGCACCACCATGCCGCCGAACGCCGCAATGGCCGGCAAGGTGGCGCGCCCCCGCGCCGCCAGAACGCCCGACGTCATCTCTTGTTTGGTGTGCAAGCCGATGTGAAAAAAGAAGACGACCAGAAGGCCCTGATTGATCCAGTCGATCAGCGGGGCGTCGATCACAACGGGCGCGATGCCCAGCCGCAGCGGATAGTGATGGATGAAGTCGTAAACGCCCGACAGCGGTGAATTGGCCGCACCCATGCCCAGGGCGATCGCGACGAGCATGGCGATGCCTGCACGCCGTCCTTCGTGCGATTGCCGGGTTTCAACCGCTGACATCAGTGCTCATGCGCTGCTTCCGGTGCCATCCATCGCGACAGGTAAACACGTTCAAGGACAAAGACAGTGGCAATGCCGATGGCGGCATAAAGCACGATGGCCGGATCGCTTTGAAGTTTCATCGCAGTGAAGGCGACAAGTACCACGGCGTCGAAAGCAAGTGCCAAAAGAAGAATTGTTGGCGCTGCTCCAACCTCTTTCCGTCGGAAATGGAACACACCCCAATGCACAATCATATCCATGATGAGATAGAAGAATGCTCCCAGAGAGGCGATCCTGCCCAGATCGAAGAACACCGCCAGCGCCGAGGCAATCACAACCGTATAGACCAGCATGTGGCGCTGAATGGCCCCGGTCATACCAAAGTGGCTGTGCGGGATCATCTCCATATCCGTCAGCATGGTCAGCATCCGCGACACCGCGAAAACGCTGGCCAACACGCCGGATGCCGTGGCCACGGCCGCCAACACGACCGTCAAGTAAAAGCCCACCTGCCCAAGTGCGGGCTCAGCCGCCTGGGCCAGCGAATAGTCGCGCGCGGCGATGATTTCGTCGATTGTCAGGCTCGCGCCTACGCCAAAGGCCACAAGCAAGTAGACCACCACGCAGATCCCGATGGACAGCATGATAGTGCGGCCCACATTCCTGTGGGGATCGGTGATTTCGCCGCCGCTGTTGGTGATCGTGGTGAAGCCCTTGAAGGCAAGGATCGCCAGTGCGACAGAGGCGATGAAGCCTGTCACTCCAAAGGTCTCGGCCGTTTCTGACGCGGCGGCGAACTGAAACCCGCTTGACCAGAGTGCTGCGATACCGAACAGCGCGATGCCCCCGATCTTGATCGCCGCCATGATTAGAGAGAATAGCCCGACGGAGCGGTTTCCTGCGATGTTGACCAAGAATGCGAACACGATCACGGCAACCGCCAGAACGGGCACAAGTGGCCCACCCGTGATATCGAAAGGCCGCAAGACATAAGTTGCGAATGTCCGTGCGACGAGGCTTTCCGCGATCACCATGCTGAGCGCCATCAAAAGCGCCGCTCCCGCCGCAACCGCCCCCGATCCATAGCATTTCTGAAGGATCATCGCGATGCCCCCTGCCGAGGGCCAGGCGTTCGACATCTTGATGTAGCTGTAAGCGCTGAAGCTGGTCACGATGGCACCAGCGATGAACGCGAGTGGAAATAGTGGTCCAGCCAGCTGGGCGATTTGTCCGGTCAGGGCAAAGATACCGGCTCCGATCATAACGCCCGTGCCCATGGCAACAGCTCCGCCAAGGCTGATCGAGCCTTCGCGGTAGCCGTCGTTTACATCGTGGTTTTTATCGTGTTTCTGCATTTCGATCTGCCTTGGTTGCTATTTAGCCCGGATTATTCATGAAAGGGTGGCGAGGGTAGCGTACCCATCTGGAAAGACGTAGTTTTAAGGTGTCCGATCCAAAAAAACCGCAGTTTCCAGGAGCCGCCCCTCACCATGGCAAAAGCTACATCTTTGCGGCCCGCGTTGTCACCCGTGAATGGCAAACCAATCCTGCTTGATTTTGATGGTGCAGATATGAGCTCCGATGCCGGGCTGACGCTCTTGCGGGAGATCGAGCGCCGGGATGGGTTGGCGGGTCTGCTGGCATCCTGCCTCACGGACCTACGCGATCCGGGCAAGGTTCGGCATCGCCTGGAGGAGATCATCCGTTTCCGGATCATGATGATTGCCGCCGGATATGAGGATGGCAATGACGCCACCGATTTGCGCCATGACCCCAGCTTCAAGCTGGCTCTGGAACGCGGCCCCGAGACCGGGGCGGCGCTGTGCTCGCAACCGACGATCTCGCGGATGGAAAACCTTGCCGACACCCGGTCCCTGATCCGTATGGGCCGGGAATTGATCCGGTTTTACTGCCAGTCATTTGACCGGGCGCCCCGGCAGATCGTGCTCGATATCGACGATACGTTCGACGCGGTGCATGGCCACCAGCAGTTGCGCCTGTTCAACTCCTACTATGACGAATACGGCTTCCAACCCATCGTGGTCTTTGACGGGACCGGGCGGCTGGTCGGGGCCTTGCTGCGCCCGGCACGCCGCCCCAAGGGGAAAGAAAGCGCGGCTCACATTCGGCGCTTGATCCGGCAGATCCGCCGCCATTGGCCCACGACCGGGATCCTGCTGCGGGCGGACAGCCATTACTGCACCCCGGAGGTTCTGGACCTGTGTGACAGGCTGGGTCTGCGCTACGTGCTGGGATTGTCGAAGAATGCCCGCCTGCAGGAGCGCGTGCAGACCCTGGAGGCTTCGACGGCGGAGCGGTATGCGCGCAAGGGTCAGAAGCTGCGCCGGTTCAAGACTTTCTCCTATGCGGCCGGGTCCTGGTCGAAAGCGCGCCGGGTGATCGCGCGCATCGAAGTTGGCCCGCAGGGGCGGGACACCCGTTACATTGTCACCAACCTCGAAGGCGGTCGCGGCAAGCATCTGTACGAGAAGATCTACTCTGCCCGCGGCCAGGCCGAAAACCACATCAAAGCCTGGAAAAACCACCTCGCTTCGGACCGGACATCCTGCTCGAAAGCCAACGCCAACCAGATGCGGCTCATGCAGCACGGCTGCGCGTACTGGATCTGGTGGAAGCTCCGCGCCGCCTGCCCGAAGCGCTCTCCTTGGCGACATGCCCAGTTCGACACGCTGCGCCTGCATCTGGTCAAGCTGGCCGCCACCATCGTTGAAAAGAAGACCCGGATCACCGTGACGCTGCCAGCGTCCTGTCCCCGCCAGAAGCTGATCCGCCTGCTGTTCGATGCTCTCGCGCCACCAGGACTTGCCCGACGCTGAACGCGCCCCGCAAACCCCGAAACCTCAACCGGCACAGCCCAAGATCAAGTCAACGACCGGTGTGAAAAGCCGGACGCCGATGCCGCTTGCCCGTGTACGATTAGGAGACGCGGAGCACACCGTTCGAGGTCGAATCCAAGGATTCATGAATTGTTGGGGCTAGTTGCCCAATCGGCAAAAGCCGGTTCATTCGCTCGGTAGAGGGCGGCCCGATCCGCGATCTGGGGGCGCTCGGGACTAGGCGGGGCGGGGATTTTCGTTTCCTTGCGGGTCATCCTCATATTCTCCAGTTTCCGGAGTAGCGTTCCGGTTTGCGCTCAGGACGAAAGCCGACAGATCCTTTCCTACGATCCGGTCTTGTCCGAACTTGCGTGATCAAGGTTCCTTCAAGGCCGAAAGGGTCGTTTCGCTCAGGATGTCGACAATTCCGATCACGTTCGTTGAATGGGGTATGGTGTCGGTGGATATGATCCCTGCCGCACCTGCCGACATGATGGTGTCCTGCGCGCCATCGGCAAAGACCGCGTGGATGACAAGGCAGACAGGCGCGGCGGTTCCAGCCGCAAGCAACCTTTCGACGGCGCGTGCCATCGTGACGCCGGAAGATGCGATGTCGTCGAGGATCACTGGCGTGCCTTCGCGCAGCGCCGCGCTTTCGGGGACACTGACATCGACACTGCGGTCACCGGATCTCACCTTGCGCAAGACTTCGTAAGGCCGTCCGGCCAGCCGGGCCACCTCGGCGACCCATTGCTGGCTTTCGCTGTCAGGGCCTAGAAGAACGGCGTCTGGCAGGTTCGTGCTGATCCAGGTCGCAAGCAGCGGGGCGGATACGGCGCGCATCGCCGGCATCGGGAAGACATCCTGCAGCCGCGCGATGCGGTGCAGATGCGGATCGACGGTCACCAGCCAATCGAAACTCTCCCCCAGGAACTGCGCGAACAGCGGCGCGCTGACCGCCTGCCTGGCTTCGAACCGGCGGTCCTGACGCATGTAGCCGAGATAGGGCGCGATCAATCCGACGCGGCGCGCGCCCATCTCACGGGCCGTGGCCGCCGCAAAACGCAATGGTAGCGCAAGGCGGTCGGGATCTCGCAACGTGGCCAGCAGCACCACGTCTGCGCCCTCCAGATCGCCGGGCAGCGAGATCAGGCTTTCGCCATCGGGGAAGTGGTGCCAGTCTAGCACGCGCGGTTCCGCGCCCAGTGCCGGTGCAAGGCGCTCGGCCAGCGGCATCATCTCGGGAAACGCGACAAGGATCATGACGCCTCCCCGGACAGCGTCAGCACCCCGGTCTGGGACTCCGCATAGGCCAAGGCATAGGCCAGTTCGCCTGGTGTCTCGGCATGAAGTTCATAAAGCGGCTGGCCCCTGTCCATACGATCACCGATCCGCGCCAGCAGGCGAATGCCGGCGCTCTTCTGACGCGGGGCACCGGCCAGCTTGGCGATGCGTGCAATCCGGCGGTTGTCCACGGCCGTCAATTCGCCCGCATGCGGGGCAAGTATCTCGATGCGTTGCGAGGCGGTGCCGGGTTCGCGGAAACCGCCCTGTGCCGCACAGATTGCTATGAACTTCGCTTCCGCCGCGCCACTGTCGAGAAGCGCCTGCGCGCGGTCCCGTCCCTGCCCCACAACGGCGTCCGGCGCTAGGTCCAGAAGATGCCCGGCCAGATCCAGCGCCCGTGCGCGCAGATCGACAGGCGCGTCCGGCGCGCGCCGCAAAACCGCCAGCACGTCCATGGCTTCCAATGCCGGGCCGATGCCGCGTCCCACAGGAGCCATGCCGTCGCTGATGTGCAGCGCCAGGTTCAGACCCAACGCCTTGGCCACCGATGACAGCCGGGCACCGAGGGCTTCGGCGGCCCCGGCCGACCGCACCTTGGCCGTGGGTCCGACCGGCAGGTCGATCAGAACGTGCGTGGCACCGGCCGCCGCCTTTTTCGACAGCACGCTGGCCACCAGCTGACCGGTGGAGTCGAAATCGAGCGGGCGTTCGACACGGATGAAGTGATCGTCGGCGGGGCTGAGCGCGAGCCCGCCGCCCCAGACGATGCAGCCGCCTTCTGCTTCGACCACCCGGCGCAGCGCATCACCGTCAAGAACGACCGGTGCCATGACCTCCATCGTGTCGGCTGTCCCCGCCGGCGAGGTTATCGCACGGCTCGACGTCTTGGGGATCAGATGCCCCGCCGCCGCGACGATGGCGACGACGATCGGCGTCGTCCGGTTGCCCGGCAATCCGCCGACGCAATGTTTGTCGAGAACGGCCCGGTCCCCCCAGTCGAGCATCTGCCCGGCATCCCTCATGGCGCGGGTCAAGGCCACGGTCTCGGCCTCATCCAGCCTGTCGCCCGCACAGGCGGTTACGAAGGCGGCAAGCTCGAGATCCGATAGCCGGTTGTCGAGCGTGTCGCTGACGATCGCCGCGAACCCGGCCTGATCCAGTCTCTCGCCATAGGCTTTCGCCCGGATCATCGACGCCGAAGCGGGCGGTTCAGGGTGCGAGAACGCGGCCCTGTCCCCTGCCTGCGCTCCAAGGGCCGCCCAGGCGGAAGACGACAATGCCGCCTCGTCCACGGCAAGCCATGCCCCGCGGGCGATCACATTCAGGGTCGCGATGATCCAGCGGTCATTCAGATCGATGCGTACACGGGTCTGGGCGGCAAACCCTTCCGCGCGGCAGACATGGCAATCTTCATGCATGTAGACGACCGGCTGCCGGTAGGTGTCGATGCCGGAGGGGACAAGCGCAAGCGTATCGGTCATCGCGGCCGGTCCAGATAGACGGATTCGAGATGCTCCGGGACGCGCACGGGTCGCCCAAGTTCATGTTCGACGCGGAACCGCAGTGTGTCCGATGCGTCTGGGTTCCCGTGGGTCAGATAAGTCATCTCCGGGGCGGGATCGGCGGACATCCAGCGCAGGATTTCATCGGCATCGGCGTGCCCGGAAAAGGAATTTAGCTGAACCACTTCGGCCTCGATCGGGAACTCGCGCCCGAACATGCGCAATGTCCGAGCGCCCCCGGCCAGCGCCGCGCCGCGCGTGCCACCGGCCTGGAAACCGGACAGCAGGATTGTATTCCGCCGATCGCCGCCGAAGCTGGCCAGATGGTGCAGGATACGCCCCCCGGTCAGCATTCCGCTGGCGGAGACGATGATCATCGGGCCCTGGCGGGTGTTCAGCTCCTTGGATTGCTCGACCGTGTTTACCCTCTTGGCGATCTCGAACATCGCCACGCAGTCTTCGCGGCTGACGTGATGTTCGTCGTGGTGGCGGTGATAGATCTCGGTTGCGTCCACCGCCATCGGGCTGTTGAGGAATACTGGCACGTAGGGAATATCGCCGCGCTCCATCAATCGCGCAATGTGCAGCATCAGCCCCTGCGCCCGTCCGACCGCGAAGGACGGGATCAGCACCGTGCCGCCGCGGGCAAAGGTGCGTTTCAGGACCGGGGCCAGCTCGGCCTCGGGGTCCGTATCGGGATGGGCCCGGTTGCCATAGGTGGATTCGCAGACCAGCACATCGGCCCCGCCGAACGGTCTTGGCGGTCGCATCAGCGGATCGGTCTCGTGGCCCAGATCGCCGCTGAAATGAATAACCCTGCCGCCGACCTCAAGCCGGATCTGGGCCGCCCCAAGAAGATGCCCGGCCGGAATGAAGCTGGCCGCGATGCCGTCGCCCAGTTCGATCCTCTGATCGAAAGGGTGCGGATCAAGGCGATCCAGCGCAGCCTTTGCATCCTTGAGCGTGTAGAGTGGTCTTGGGTTCTTGTGTTTGGAATACCCCTTTCTGGCGGCATAGCGCGCCTCTTCTTGCTGGATATGGCCGCTGTCGGGAAGAATGAGTCCGCACAGTTCCGCCGTTGCCTCGGTGCAAAGAACCCGCCCGCGAAACCCCGCCCGGATCAGCGCGGGCAGATATCCTGAATGGTCCAGATGGGCATGGGTGAGCAGCACGGTGTCGATGGTGTTGACGCGCACAGGGAACGGTTTGCGATTGCGCGTACGCAACTGCTTGAAGCCCTGGAACAGGCCGCAATCGATCAGGATGCGCCGTCCCATGGCCTCGATCAGGTAGCGCGATCCTGTCACCGTTCCGGCGGCACCGAGAAAGCGCAGTTTCGGACGTGCGGTCGGGATCATGCCCCTGCTCCCCTGCCCGCGATGGCGTTGTAGAGCCCGCCAAAGATCAGCGCGGCGTACCATCCGTAAAGAAAGCTCTCGATCAGGCCGATGGCGAAGCCCAATGGCGTCAGCCAGACGAAACCGGGCAGCAGACCGGACCAGACCTCGTACATCGCGTAGCCGGGAAAGATCAGATCGAAGGCGATACACACAAGGTAGGTCAGAGCCAGAAACAGGCTCAGCGCCCAGCCCAGCGGTACGATGGGAAGAAACGTGCGCCCTGTCCCGTCATTCGCGCCCATGACGCAGGCCCCGCACGTCATGCGCAGGGCCAGGAAAAGGATCGCCGCGACGGCGGTGAAATAGAGGATGGGCATCATGGCGTGTTCCTTTCTTGTCGATGATCAAACTGGATCGCGAACGCCGTTGCCGGTCGGCACCTTGCAAGGATGGGTGCGCAACCGGCGCAAAACGCCCATCCTGCGAGGCATAGTCAGTTCTGACCGCAGCAGCAGCCGGATTTGACCGGTTTTGCCTTTGCGGGTTCCGCGACCTGCGGTTCGACATTTGCCTTCGGCTGCGCATCGGTCTTGCCACCGCAACATCCGCCCTGCTTCTGCTTGGCCGCGTCTTGTGTCTGCGAAGTTGAACGGTCGTCCATCTGGACCTCCTTTTGTTTGGCTTCGTTCTAAAGACGCGGCCCGACGAAAAACATTACAAGGATTGGCAACCTGTCGGGCTTCGTTGGCAAAGGAAAATCTGTATCGGTCGACCGTAGGAAGGCGTCGATATTGCCGACGGAGCCACCGCAACCAGGCAGGCTGTCGGCTGACCGGTGCTATCGGTCAAAGCAGCCGCCGCGCGGCCCATCCGATCACCTCGAAACCACGCGCGCGCCAGCCGCGCGAACGCCAGGTCCGAAGCGTGATTTCACGGGCATCTGAAATATCTCGCAGATACTGCGCCTGCAACTGCCCGGCCAAAACGCGGTCATGCGCAAAGAGGACCAGCTCCTGATTGATGAAAAGGCTTCGGTAATCGAGGTTTGCCGATCCGACGATCGACCAGCCGGCATCGACGACCGAAGTCTTGGCATGCAGTTGACGTGGCAAGTACTCGTAGACCCTCACGCCCGCCGAGAGAAGCTGCGCATATGCCGCCCGCGTCGCCCAGCCGGCGACCAGGGGATCGCTTCTGCGTGGCACCAGCAGACGGACGTCCACGCCGCGACGCGCGACATCCTGAAGCGCCCGGTCGACCACGGTGCCCGGGCTGAAATAGGGCGACGTCAAATAGACACAGGATTGTGCCATCCCGATCAGTCCCGCATGCAGACAGGCGAGCCTTTTCTGGCACTTGCGCGAATAGCTCGGCACCAGCAGTCCTTCGATGCCGTCGGCCTCTTCGGGAATTGCGTTTGCCGGAAGCGGGCGGGCCTCCCGCCAGAGTCGAATGAAATGACTTGCGGCAAGCGTCGCCAACGGCCCCTGGACACGCACATGGGTATCGCGCTGGCGGCTTGCACCATGAAGCCGACGCGAGTTTAACCGGCGAATGTTGAAACCGCCCAGGAAGGCATCCCGGCCATCCACGACGAGAAGCTTGCGGTGATTGCGTTGGAAATATCGCAGCGGGTGTCGGAGATCGAAGGGGCGGAACCAGCGAAACCGCACACCGCTTCGTTCCAATTCCCGCCGAAACTTGTCGAAATCCCGCTGGCCAGCACCGAAAGCGTCGAGATGCAACCGAACGTCAACCCCGCTTCGCGCCTTGGCTGCAAGGGCGGAGACAAAACGCGCGCCGACTTCGTCGGTGGCAAAGATGTAGGATTCCATCCAGATTGCTTCGGTCGCGCCCTCGATCTCCGTGATCATCGCATCGAACAGGGCATCCCCCTCGACAAAGAGCTGGAAAGCGCCCGACCCTTCGCCCAGATTTGGCACACACATCGCTGCCCGCGCCTGTGGCATCGTCAGGGAGTTTTCGCGAGGTGCGCGCGGGGTGCTCATGATCGCGGCCTACCGCCCCACTGGTTCGGTCGCAACATCGACGTCACGATGTCGGAGCCATGCTTGCAGCGCGAAAAGGCAAGACTGCACATCCGTCAGGTGTTCGCTGTTTCATGGGCGCCGTGCTGGCACCCGACACAATCGCAGTTCTCATGGCTGCAACTGCGGTCCTCCAAAGGGTTGCGGTAGTGAAAACGGGCGAGCGGCAGCAGCAGTCGCTTGGGCAATGAAAGCCGATATGCCTCGCCCAAGGCAATGCCAATGTCGGTCGTTTCCAGCTTACCGATCAGGTAGTCGATCCCGCGGGGGCCCGTCCGGTTGAACAGGTACCGATTGACGACACCACCGCGCAGGCCGGGTTGCAGCGCCTCACGCCAGGCTTTCCTGTAGTCGACGCCGCTGATCAGGCTTTGGGCCGCCAGGGGCTCGGATCGCATCGCATAGCGTAGCCCGAATCCCGCCAGCGCGTCCTGGAAACCCGCGTGTTCGCCGATCACCGGGTTTCCATCCTGCATCGCGTGCGCGGCAATCGGACTTTCCCGAAACCGCCGAAGCCTCGCGGCGTTTTCATCTCCAGGCCCGCGTGACGCTTGAAGTATTCCACGGTTGCCGCGAGATATTTCGCTTGATCGCGAAAACCTGAAAACATGCAGCTGGCCACCGTGCCGCGCCCCCGGTGCACGAGCAGATAGGCGTAGCCCTTCGGGGCAAGCTCGGTCCCGAAGGCCAGCCACGCACCATCGGCCATAGAGGTGTCAAGGACGTAGCCCACGGCGATGATATCGGCCCGCCGTGGTCCGCCTGCCAGGACCATGTTGGTCGTGGTCTTTTTCACGCGATCGTTGAATCGCACCTCGGCCCCGGCCGCGCGGGCCTGATCCAGCAAGACCCGGTAAAGCGTTCCCGGTGCGTTGCCCCGGCGCAAAAGATAGTACAGGGGCTTCGATCCATGCACTCTGTGGGCCTTTGCATGGCTGTCGAAGACGAAGCCTTCGGTTGCACCGCGATGATCGAAATCGGCGACAACACCGGCATCAGCCAGTTCGTCCAGAACGTTCTGTGCGTCGCTCCAGTTTTCAAGGCCTTGAAAGTCGTCGTGGAACCGATGGCCGACATCTTCGTGCCACTCTCGCACCACGACCCGGCGATTGGCCTTGGCTAAAACGATTGCACAGACCAGACCTGCGGGACCAGCCCCGACGATTTCAATCGTATTGTCTTCAGGGTCGGCGGAACCTGGCGTTAGCGCCATCATACGAACCCTCCTCGATACGATCGACGTCCTGACAGGCCGGGTTTATCTCCGCAACGTGAGTCAGATCCCGTAAGCCCAGGCCGGCAGGCGGCCCATATGGACCTCAACCGTCCTGACACCGGGCACGTTTTCGACGGCAACCCGGATCGCATTCTCCTCGAAATCGCTGTCGGCGACACCCCAGACGGCGACATTCCCCTTGTGCACGGTGTAGTTGATGAGGTTGACCGCTGCACCAGGCACTTCTTTCAGAGCCTCTTCAATCTTTGCACGCAGCACGCGGTCGTCCTCCAACGGCTCCGGCAGCGCCCCATCCTTGAGTGCCGACAAGGCGTGGAGCAGGTTCGCCCGGCTTACGATGCCGACTACTTTGTCGGAACTCACCACCGGCACGCGCTTGATCCGGTGCTTTTCCAGAAGACGCGCGATCTCTGCGACAGTCGTGTCTTCCTCGACGGAAACGACATCGCGTGTCATCACATCCTCAACGTGGTGGCTTTTGAGTTTCACGAAATCCCGGGTGGAATCGCTCGATCCGCCCAGGACTTCGAGCCACCAGGACCGGCGTGGGCCGTCGGTTTCGCGGACACGCCGCATGAGATCGCCTTCGCTGACAAGTCCCTTGAGGCCGCCCTCTGCGTCGACGACGGGCAGCGCGCTGATGTGGTGGTCCAGCATCAGGCGCACCGCGTCCTCGACTTGTCCCTCCAGCGGGACCGAGATCACGGATGTTGTCATGATATCCTTGGCTTGCATGTCATGGTCTCCTTCTTGGACTATTGGACGATTCTTCGGTCAGGTGCCGATGACGAGTTGCAGGTCTTCGCCCAGCGTGTAGGGCGGGATGTCGAGGTTGCGCGGTGCCGGCCCTTTCCGTATCCGACCCGACGTATCGTAATGCGACCCGTGGCACGGGCAGAACCACCCGCCGAATTCGCCCACCGCCGACCCATCCTGGCCCAGGGGAATACAGCCCAGATGCGTGCAGACCCCGATGACGATCAGCCATTCACCATCCTCCCCCGCCGCGCGGTTTTCATCCAGTGCCGGCTCTTCGCCACTTAGATTGGGATTCTCGTCCGTTTCATCAACAGGATCGGGAAGCTCGTCGAGATCGACGGCACGTGCAGCCTCGATTGCCGCTGGAGACCTGCGCCAGGCGAAGACCGGGCGCCCCTGCCACTTCACCGTAATGCGTTGGCCCGGTTCGACACCGGCAAGATCGACCCTGACCGTGCCGGACGCGGTCACATCCGCTGAGGGGTTCATCGAATTGATCAACGGCCAAACCGCCGCGCCTGCGGCAATCGCGCCGGTAGAGGCCGTTGCATAATAAAGGAAATCGCGGCGCTCTGTTGCGGGTAATTGATTGGTTTCGTCATTGGTCTGGCGCATCATGATTCCTCCGATTTAGAGTTCATCTCCGCTGCGGCGACAGGGCTTTCGACGTGAACACCCGCATCGACATGCAGCACCTCGCCCGTGATGCCGCCGGTATAGTCGCTGGCGAACAGCAGGGCGGCGCGGCCCACCTCGTCGGCCTCGATGTTTCGCCGCAGGGGCGCGGCACGCGCGGTTGCGTCCAGAAGCCCGGCAAAGCCGGTCAACCCCGACGCCGCGCGGGTCATCACCGGCCCTGCCGAAATGGCGTTGACGCGGATGTTCGATGGCCCGAGTTCGTGCGCCAGATAGCGCACCGTAGCTTCGAGAGCCGCCTTGACCGGCCCCATCACGTTGTAATTCTCCACCACACGTTCGCCACCGAGATAACTCAGCGTGATGAGACTGCCGCCGCCTCTCATCAGGGGTTCGGCCAGACGGGCCATTCGGATCAGCGAATGGACCGAAACATCCATCGCTTCGGTGAATCCTTCAGCCGAACAGTCGGTCAGGCGGCCATGAAGGTCGCCGGGCGGCACGCTGCCCACGGCATGAAGGATAAAGTCCAGCTTTCCCCAGCGTTCGGTGATGGCATCAAAAACACCGTCGAGTTCATGCGGTGCGTTCACATCGCAGGGCAGCAGGCCAGGCCAGGCTGCGATCATTGGCGATGCCGACAACCAGACCCTTCCGGCCGGACAGATCAAGCAGTTCCGCAGGATCGCAGCATTCGTCTAAGTCAGGCATCTTCGGATGCTGCCTTGGTATCGGAGGACGCGGCCTTTTTCTTCTCATGCACACTATGACTCTTGCTTGTCTTGCCATGTTTGTGTCCGCCATGACCGTGCCCGAAAAGGTGTATCGCGGCCATTCCGCCGAAGAGGAGAACCAAAACCCAGTTCTGAGAAAGCCATTCCATATTCGGTCACTCCTTGTGTGATACGGCGTCCGGATGGTCCGCCTGTGCAGGCGCCGTGATGACGGGGAAAGGGCCGAACATCGCGCCGAAGACACGGGCGATCCAGGCATCGCGCCCCTTGCGCCATGCGCCCAGAACCTCGCCGGTGCGCGCCGACAGCGCGCGTTCGGTGACAATCGCAAGGTGGTCTTCCGGCAAGGGGTCGCGCGTCTCGCGCAGCGTTTCGGCGGTGGATTTGACCAGCGCCATCCACGGATTCACCCGTTCGGAAAACATCGTCCGCGTCCAGCGCATCGGATGCAGGGCACGGAGCGCCTCGGCGCTGGCCGGGGTCGTCGCGGCGCGAATCCAAGGACTGACGAAAGTCGAATAGAAGGCCTCGTTGATCCGCGAAATCTGAGCGACCTGTTTCAAGGCCCCATCATCTGACGCAATGCCCAGATCATCGACCTCGCGCGGCTCGAACCGCACAGCGAAATCACCGCTCTCGCAATCCGGGTCGCCCGACGGGTTGTCGATCACCATCTCGTAAAGCCCCGGCGCGAGCGCCTCGACCTCGTCCAGGCTTTCCAGGATCGCCCGATGCTGGAGCCGCGCGACGGAGCCGGAGACGAAAATTCCCAGATGCCCAACCCGGGGGTGGGTCATGTAGACGATGCGCTGCCCGGCTGCCTTGAGCGCATCGGTGTCAGGATAGAGCTTGCCGATCCACCCCATTGCCTGTTCGGGCGGCGTGATGTTGTCACCTTCCGAGGCGAAGATGATCAGCGGGTTGCGAATGCGTTTGAGGTCAATGGTGCAATGAGCGTCCAGTTGCATCTCGCCCCGCTCCAGCCGGTTGCCGATGAACAGATTCTGCGTAATGCCGAGGATTTCCTCACGGCTGAGCGTGTAGTAGCCATTCCACCAGCGTTCGAATTCGACGAACCGCTCACGCTCTGTGTCGGCATGGGCAAAGAGGGTCGCGTACTTATCCCAGATCGCCTTTTCCGGTTGCAGGGTCTCAAAATTCTGCGCCAGCCAGGCGCCGTCAAAGCGCCCGTCGCCCAGATCCGAGATCATATGCGCGGCCCAGGCCCCGCCGGTCAGCGCGCCCATCATCCGCATCGGGCTGCTTGCCGCCTCGCCCGACCAATAGCTGAGCGGTGAGCCATTCAGCACAATCGGACCGGTCAGGCCGTCGCAATCGGCGGCCAGCAGCGTGGCGGCCCAACCGGCCTGGCAATTGCCGTAGAGCACGGGGGCTGTGTCCGGGTGACGGCGCGCGACCTCGGAGACGAAATCGCGCAGGGCATAATGCACATCCGCCAGGGTCTGGCCGGGCACCGGCTCGGGAAAGAAGATCACGAAATAGACCGGGTGGCCTTCGTGCATCGCCATGCCGACCTCGCTGTCGCGCTTGAACCCGCCGATGCCCGGCCCGTGCCCGGCGCGCGGGTCGATCACGATCACCGGCGGCTTGGCCTCGTCCACGCAATCGTCCCAGCAATCCTCTCCCACCCGCGTGATCCTGAGCAGTGCGTAGTTGGCGGGCCGCTCGAAACTGCGGGCGTCAAGCAAAAGCTCGTAGTCGAAATCCAGCAGCGGCGGCATGCCCTGCCGCTCATGCGCGATCATGTTGTCGGCGCGTTCGCGCAGCGTGTCGAGGAACAGGATCCAGCGTTCAAAGGCGTCCTGAGCATAGGGCGTCTGCGCGCCCGTGCCCACATCGTCAGCGACAGGTGCAGGGGCGTGTTCGGGCGTCTCCATCGCAAGGCGCAGGCTCTTGTTCATGTTCGGTTTCCTCTTGACTGGGGGTCTGTGCCGGAAGGTCTTCCAGCGAGCATCACAAGCACGAGATCCTCCGCGACATCCTCGCGCAGACCGGTCAGCAGATAGGACGCATCGCCGGGCTCGATGCCCAACGCGCGCGCCGCGAGTGACGGGGGCTGGTTCATCATTTCGACCCGGTTGAACAACGCCCGCGCCATCGGGGCGTCGGCATGCCCGCAGGTCTCGGCACAGGCACAGGTCATTTGCGAGAACAAGATCCGAAGATCATCGTCGTCGGATGATGAGTGACGGGTTCCCCCTGATTTCCGATCCATCGTCTTGCGTGGCATGGCTAGGCGACTCCTGTGGTTGAGCCTTCGGGCTTGGTCACAGAAGAAGACGCCGGAAGAAGGAAATCGTTACAGACCCGCCGACAGGGCGATCAGTGTTCCTGTCCCACGTCTTCGCAATCGGTTTCGTGTACGACGTTCGCGCAGCCTCTGGGCGGACAGGAACAATCCTCGCGATCCTCCCGGCAGCATGAGCCGCAATGCGCCGTCAGCGCCTCGCGCAGGGCAGTGCGCGCCCTGTGAAGCCGGACACCGAGGGCGTTGCGCGTTAATCCGAGATCGGCCGCCGCGGTCTCTCGATCCTCCTCGCCGAAATCTATGCGCCGGATCAGTTCGGACTCCACCGGGCGCAGTTCGGAAATCAGCCCCTCATGGCAGGTGCACAACCGCGCCATCTGGCTGGGCGCATCGGCGATCCAGTCTTCGGGTTCGCGCGCCGCCGCTGCCGCCAGACGGTTGCGCCGGGTTCCCTTGCGGTAGTGGTCGTTCAGGGTGGAGCGCAGTATCGTGTAGAGCCACGCATCCATCCGGTCGACATCGCGGAGCTGATCCTTGCGGGTCAGCACCCGGATGCAGAACTCTTGCAACACATCCTCGGCATCCGCGCGGTTGCCGAGCCGTTTGACCAGGAACCCCATGAACGCGCCGCGCCCGTCCAACAGCGCGCGTTCCGGCGAAGTGCCGGGCACCTCCCGCGTGCGACTGTCTTGCGATGCCATGATGTCCCTGCCCTTTCCGCGTATCTTGCGCTGTCATGCAACGATGGTCTGACTGTTGCATCTTGCAGTTTCAATGCGGGCGGGCGTTGACATGGATCAAATGCGTTGCAGCCCGTCGCGCCGCTCTGAAAGACATGGGGTTTCTGTCCGCCTGCGGCAAGGTGGCTTTCGGCGGTGACGGGATGGCCAGGATGTCGCACTGCATCCTGCCGGCGTCAGGTTTCCCTTCGGCGCGGTACGACTACCCTTGTGGTCTGCCCTTGAGATTGACGAACACGATCCCCAAAATGACCAGCGCAATACCGGAAAACTGAATGCCGGACAGACGTTCCCCGAAGAACAGTGCGCCAATCGTAAGACCGAAGATCGGGACCAGAAAGCTGAACACGATCGCCCGGTTCAGCTCGACCTCCTCCAAGACCGAGAACCAGACCCAATACACCAGCGCCGAGCCGAAAAGGGCCAACCCCAGCAAGGATAACGTGAAGGCCGCGTTCCATTGAACCGCGGTCGGATCTTCCATTGCGAAGGCCGCGATGGCCAATGGCACGCTGCCGATGAGCAGTTGCATCCCCATTCCGAAAAGCCCGTCCACCTTGTCCGCGATGGACTTGATCGCCACGTTGCTGATGGTCACGCCGACCGCCGCCAGAACGATATAGGCAAAGCCGATGGCCGAGCCGTCCTGCCCCCCCTCCAGCAGTTGCGGCAGGGCGATCACGAGGACACCCGCGAAGCCGACCGACAGGCCGATCCAGCCGATCCTCGGCAGGTGCTCGCCAAGCCACGCGACGCCAAGCATCGCCGCAAGCAGGGGCTGCGTGTTGGCGATGACGGTGGCGAGGCCGGGAGACACAAACTCGGCCGCATGAAACATGCCCACAAACCCCAGGCTGGTCGCCCCAAGGCCGACGACAGCCAGTGTCACCCAGATGCGCCCGCCGCGCGGAAATGGCCGACGCAAGATCACGGCCAACCCCACCAGAGCCGCGCCTGCCAGACCTGCCCGCATCGTCGCAAAGGTCAGGTGCGGCGCGTATTGCAGCCCCGCCGTGATCAGCGGAAAGCACGCCGCCCACAGGAACATGGCCAGAACGATCTTGGATATGACGGTTGGCGACATCGAGTTTCCTTGTCTGGATCAGAAATGGCAGGAATTGCGGAAATTTTCCGATGTGCCAACTTGGGGGCGAAGTAAAATGACGTTGCGCCCGCCTAAGTCTTACACCGGAAAGGCCAGAGGGCGCTGACCGAGCCTCCGATTCTTCGAGCCTCGGCAAAGCAATGACAGAACCGCAAGCAATCGGAGCAAGCCAAACACCCTGACGCTGTAACGTTTCCGGTGCTTCGGCGTCGTACTCCACAGAGGTGCGATATGAATGAGGACCGAAAACACCGCTCTTCCGTAGAATATCTGCGCGATACAGCCGCCAAGGTCGCGGATACCGCTGTGCGTCGTGCGCTGGTGGAAGGCCGTCAGCATGTCCTGCGTTTCCTGATTCGACGGCTGGGCGATGCGGACGCCGCCGAGGACGTCCTGCAAACGTTCATGCTGCGGGCCATAGACCGCTCCGAGCAACTACGCGATGTGCGCGCCGTTCGCGGCTGGCTCAGTCAGATCCTGGCGTCGTCGATTGCGGATTACGGTCGCAAGGTTGCGCGGCAGCGTCAGAGGGAGGTGGTGATGGCCCCAACCGACCTGGACAACATCCAAGACGGGTTCGACGAAGAACTCGACGAGGCGATTTGCAATTGTCTTTACAAACTGCTGCCGACGATCAAGCCGGAATACGCGGAAGTGATCTGGCGCGTCGATCTTCAGGAGCAGCCGCGCGAGACCGTCGCCGCAGACCTTGGCATCACGCTGAACAACCTCACCGTCCGTCTCCACCCGGGGTCGACAGGCGTTGAAGACGAGGTTGGAACAGATGTGCCTGACCTGCCCCGTTCATGGCTTTCTCGATTGCGATTGCGACGCGACGGAAAAGGCACGCGCGCGCTTTCAGGCGCTGAAAGACGATGCCGGGGCCCAAACGACGGACTGAACCCGGATGCGCGGGCCTTCTCTTTCCGGCATCAACGCAATTCGCCGATCGTGGACTACGATCTGTCAGCGCGGACATGCCGATCAGTCTTGCAAGGATTTTGCCAGCCTATGTCCAGTCTTCCACGCCATCCGCCGGGTTCGTAGACCGTCGCTCTGTAATGAACATTCCCGTCCTTCGTCTGTTCTACCAGACAGCGGCTGTTGATGCCGCCTTTGGAAGAATAACGGGATGGAGCAAGCAATCATGTCCAATGGCGAAACCTCTCACGATCAGCGTTATGAACATCAGGGGGGCCGAACCGGACGCGGGCGCCTCGCGCCGGCGCGGGCGGGCATGTGGTTGCTTGCCAGATCGCTTGGCCACCTCGTGCGAACCGGTCGTCTCACCGTGTTCGATCCCCTTGGCGAGACCTGGCGTTTCGGCCCCGGCGGCGGCCCTTCCGTGTCGATCCGTCTGACCGACAGGGCGCTGCCTGCGCGGCTGCTTGCGAATCCCAGCCTGGCACTGGGCGAGGCCTATATGGACGGGACGCTGCGCATCGAGGCGGGCACATTGCGCGACCTACTGTCGATCTGCATGACGCAGATGGATGCAGTCGACGCATTGCCCGGCAGGCGGTTGACCCGCTGGCTGGATGGGTTTCGGACCCGCAGCCTGCATCACAATCCGATCCGCCGGTCGCACGCCAATGTGGCGCATCACTATGACATCTCGACCGACCTCTATGACCTTTTTCTCGACGCGGACCGGCAATATTCCTGCGCCTATTTCCCCACCGGCGGCGAAACGCTGGAGGAGGCCCAGGCGCTCAAGAAACGGCATATCGCGGCAAAGCTGCTGCTGCGGCCCGGACTGGAGGTTCTGGATATCGGCTCGGGCTGGGGCGGGCTGGGGATGGAGCTTGCACGGCAACATGGTGCCCGCGTCACGGGCCTGAGCCTCTCGACCGAACAGATCGCCGCCGCCCGCGACCGTGCCGCGCGATCCGGCTTGTCGGATCGGGTCGCCTTCGAACGGCGCGACTACCGTCAAGAGCGGGGCCAGTATGACCGCGTTGTGTCGGTTGGCATGTTCGAGCATGTGGGCCGCAGCGGGTTCGATGCGTTTTTCGGAACGCTCCAGCGGGTTCTCAAGGCCGATGGCGTGGGCTTGTTGCACGCAATCGGCACGAAGGCGCCCAAAGGCGGCAGCGATCCGTGGATCCGGAAGTACATCTTCCCCGGCGGCTATCTGCCAACTCTGTCCGAAACCATCGCGGCAGCAGAGCGGTCGGGGATGTGGGTCACGGATGTCGAGGTCCTGCGCTTGCATTACGCCGAAACACTGCGCCACTGGTCCGGACGCTTCGCCGCAGAACGTGAGACCGCGCGAATGCTCTACGACGAACGGTTCTGCCGCATGTGGGAGTTCTACCTGGCCGCCTGCGAAATGGCGTTCCGGAATGGCCGCTTGATGGTCTTCCAGATCCAGCTTGCCAAACGCCGCGACAGCGTTCCACTGACCCGGAATTATATCGCCGAGACCGAGGCGGGGCAGATTGCGGGTAACATGTCGTCCGATACAGACACGAGGAGAGCGTCATGACAGATGAAAAACGGATCAGGGTCGCCGTGAACGGCTACGGCGTGATCGGCAAACGGGTGGCGGACGCGGTCGCCGCCCAGAATGACATGGAGATGGCCGGCGTGGCCGATGTCACCGCCGATTGGCGGGCCCGGATGGCGCGCGCGAAGGGCTTCGCGCTTTTCGCGGCCGATCCGGATCGCGCCCCGGCCATGCGCGCGGCCGGTCTCGACGTGGCAGGCGGTCTCGACGACCTGCTTGGCTCTGCCGATATCGTGGTGGACTGCACACCGAAGAAAGTCGCCGCGCGCAATGTCGAGACCTACCGCGAAACGGGAATCCGGTTCATCCTTCATGGCGGCGAGAAGCACGAGGTGACAGGCCATTCCTTCGTCGCCGAAGCGAATTACGCCAGCGCCATCGGGCGCGACAGCACCCGCGTCGTGTCCTGCAACACGACCTCGATCGTGCGCACGCTGGGGGCGCTCAAGCGGGCCAAGCTGCT
Organism: Stappia sp. 28M-7; assembly: GCF_014252955.1. Classification (NCBI taxonomy): domain Bacteria; kingdom Pseudomonadati; phylum Pseudomonadota; class Alphaproteobacteria; order Hyphomicrobiales; family Stappiaceae; genus Stappia; species Stappia quadratibracata. Next base: position 47,919 of record NZ_JACMIA010000002.1, read on the forward strand.
CAGCGCGGCGCGCGGAACCCTGCTGCGCCGCGCCACCGACCCATGGGAAAGCCACATGGGCGGGATCATGAACACGCTTGTCCCCGAGCCCGAGATCCCCAGCCATCAGGGCCCGGATGCGCAAAGCGTCGATCCCGATCTCGACGTGATCACCATGGCCGTGAAAGTGCCGCAGACGCTTGCGCATCTGCATTACTGGTCGGTCAGGATGCCGCGCAATGCCTCCAGGGACGAAGTGCTGGACGCGTTCCGCGCCTCCTCGCGCATCGCGTTGATCAAGATGTCGGAGGGCCTGGGCGCGCTCAACGCGGTCAAGGAGATGATGGCCGATCTCGGACGCCCCAATGACAGCCTCTACGAGGTCGCGCTGTGGGAGGACATGCTCACGGTCGAGGGCGACGAATTGTTCTATGCCTATATGGTCGACAACCAGGCCATCGTGATCCCCGAAACCATCGACGCGATCCGTGCGCTGACCGAGGCCGAGCGCGACGCATCGACGTCGATTGCGCGCACGAACGCCGCACTTGGGGTCGGAACGCTCACGGCGACCTAACGGCCCCCGGCGGCCGGTTCCGACCCCTATGGGCAGAGATCCGATCAGCCCGCCGCCATGCCCCCGTCGACGGGATATTGCGCCCCGGTGATAAAGGCGGATTCGTCGGAGGCAAGGAACAGGACCAGATTGGCAATATCGAGGCTTTCGCCATAGCGGCCCAGCGGGATCGTGTCGGCAAGCTGTTGCTTCACCTCCTCGCCGTGGCCGGGATTGAACCCCTCCTCCAGCGACCGCATCATCCGCGTGTTGACCGGCGAGGGATGCACGGAGTTGACGCGCACGTTGTGCCTTGCGACCTCTATCGCGGCGGCGCGCGTCAAACCGACGACGGCATGTTTCGACGTGATGTAGGGTGCGACGTTCGGGCTGCCCTTGAGGCCCGCAATCGACGACATGTTGATCACGCTGCCGCATTTCTGCCCAGTCATCACCGGCAGGACATGCTGCAGCCCAAGAAACGCGCCGCGCACATTGACCGCCATCACGCGGTCGAAATCCTCGATTTTCTGGTCGGCCAGCGGCGCGACCTTGCCTTCGATTCCGGCATTGTTGAAGAACACGTCGATGCGCCCGAACGTCTCGACGGTCTGCGCGACGTATCTCTTGCAATCCTCGACCGAGGAGACGTCGGCTGCGATTGTCAGCAGGTCGTCCGGACTGCCCAGATCCCGCGCAGCATCCGACAGGTCGTCATCGTGGAGGTCCACAAGTGTGACCTTGGCCCCCTCACTCAAGAAGAGCCGCGCGGTTTCCAGACCGATGCCTGCCGCACCGCCGGTGATCAGGGCGACTTTATCTTTCAGACGTTTCATGGTTGGTCCTCCTTGCTTTCAGGTGTTTGCGATCATCGTCCCTGCGCGGCCCTCCAGCATGGCAAGAGCGTCTTCCAGGCGGCCCACGCAGGCGAAACGGTCGCGCCCCGAGACGAATGTCGCAGCGGCTGCCACTTTCGGTGCCATCGACCCGTCGGGCAGGTCTAGGCGCACTGCGTCCTCCGGTGACAATTGCCTTATCGCCGCCTGTGTATTAGTGCCGAAATCGCGGAACACAGCCTCGACATCCGTCAGCAACAGCAGACCATCGGCCTTCAACTTGTGGGCCAGAAGCGCCGTCGCATGATCCTTGTCGATCACCGCCTCGATCCCGATCAGCGATCCGTCCGGCCGCCGGATAACCGGAATGCCGCCACCGCCCGCACAGATCAGCGTGACGTCATGACCGAGCAGCAGTTCCAGCACCTTCAGGTCGGGAATGTCACTGGGCATCGGCGACGGCACCACGCGCCGCCAGTGCGGACCATCGGCGGCAATGCTCCAGCCGCGCGCTTCGGCCAGCCGCTCGGCCTCTGCCTTGTCATAGACCGGACCGATGAACTTGGTCGGCCGGTCAAAGGCAGGATCCCTGGGGTCGACCTCGATCTGGGTCAGCAGCGTGGCCACCGCGCGGTCGTGACCGAGGGCGTTTTCGAGCGCCTGTTCGATCATGTAGCCGATCATGCCATCGGTCTCTGCACCCAGAACGTCGAGGGGAAACGCGTCGTCAGGCTTGTAGGCCGCGCCTTGCAGGGCCAGCAGGCCGATCTGCGGGCCGTTTCCATGGGTGATGACCAGCCTGTGCCCGGCGCGGATAATCTGAGCCAGCGCCGTCGCGGCACCGGCGACGTTGGCGCGCTGCGCCTCGGCGGTCAGCGGCTCGCCCCGGCGCAACAGGGCATTGCCCCCCAGGGCTGCGACAACCAGCATGGCGCTAAGACCCCAGCGTGGCGACGAGCACAGCCTTGATGGTGTGCAGCCGGTTCTCGGCCTGATCGAACACGATTGAGGCCGGGCTTTCGAACACCTCTTCCGTCACCTCCATCGCGGAGATGCCGAAAAGCTCGGCGATCTCGGCGCCGGTTTCGGTCTCGGCATTGTGGAAGGCGGGCAGGCAATGCATGAATCTGGTGCGCGGATTGCCGGTCTTGGCCATCACGTCGGCATTCACCTGATAGGGCGTCAGCAGCTCAATCCGTTCCGCCCATTTTTCTTTCGGCTCGCCCATCGACACCCAGACATCGGTATAGACGAAATCGACGTCTTTCACCGCGGCTTCCATATCATCGGTCAGCGTGATCCGTGCGCCGGTCTGCGCGGCGATGGCATCTGCCTCGTCGCGGATCGCCTGGCCCGGCCACAGGCTCTCGGGCGCGCAGAGCCGCACATCCATACCCATTTTGGCCCCGCCGATCAGCAGGCTGTCGCCCATGTTGTTGCCCGCATCGCCCATGAAGCAATAGGCGATCTCGCGCAGCGGCTTGTCGGAATGTTCCTGCATGGTCAGGAAATCGGCAAGGATCTGCGTCGGGTGGAATTCGTCCGTCAGCCCGTTATAGACCGGCACGCCCGCGTATTGCGCCAGCGTTTCGACTATGGGGTGACCAAATCCGCGATATTCGATCGCGTCATAGACCCGGCCCAGCACGCGCGCGGTGTCCTTGACGGTTTCCTTCTTGCCCATGTGCGAACCCGAAGGGCCGAGGTAGGTGACATGCGCGCCCTGATCGTGGGCGGCCACCTCGAAACCGACGCGGGTCCGGGTGCTGTCCTTCTCGAAGATCAGCGCGATCTCCTTGCCGGTCAGGCGCGGCACCTCGGTGCCTGCGTATTTCGCGGCCTTCAGGTCGGCGGAGAGTTTCAGCAGGAAGCCGATTTCCTGCGGGGTGAAGTCGCGCAGGGTCAGGAAATGGCGGTTTCTCAGGTTGTAGGACATGGGGTTTCCTTGTCGTCGAAGGGTTCAAATGGCGTCGCGGATCGTCGGGCAGCTCATGCAATGGCTGCCGCCCCTGCCGCGACCCAGTTCTGCGCCGGGGATGGCCAGCACCTCGATCCCGGCCTCCTTGAGGGCGGCGTTGGTATCGTCGTTGCGGTCGTAGCCGATGACGACGCCGGGGCGCAGCGCCAGCACGTTGTTGCCGTCATTCCACTGTTCGCGTGATTGCTCGGCCGCATCAGAACCGCCGGTAGGCACCAGGTGCAGTTTCTTATGGCCGAGGATCTCGGCGGTGATCTCGAACAGGTGCCGGGCGTCGCGACGGATATCGAGCGCCGTCTTGCCCGCGCCTGGGCGCAGGTCATAGCAGGTGATCGCATCCGCCACTTCCTTGAACGTGGTCACCACATCGCCCCCGCAATGGGTGAAAACGGTGTCCAGATGCATTGCCGCACGGGAACTGGGCATCTGGCAGGCGATCACCCGCGTCACGTCGCCACCCTCGAACAACGCCTCGGCCAGTTGGCCCACCGCCTGTGGCGTCGATCGTTCGCCCATGCCGACCATGACGACACCGTGGCCGATGGGCATGATGTCACCGCCTTCCAGCGTGGCGGTGCCGAACTCGCGCGTCGGATCGCCGAACAGGACCCTTACCCGACCCGCGAATGTCGGATGGAACCGGTAGACTGCCGCCATCAGCAGCGTTTCGGGCCGCCGCGCGGCGAAATGCATCGGGTTCAGGCTGACCCCGCCATAGACCCACGCGGAATTGTCACGGGTAAAGATGAAATTCGGTAGCGGCGGCAGCACGAAACCATGCGGGCCAAGATAGGCGCCGAACATGCCGGAAGGTGTGAAAGGCAAGTCGTCCACCCTGATGCCGCCCACAAGAAATCTCGCGAGATCGGCGCCGGAGAGGGACTCCATCCAAGCGCGCAGCTCGTCCCGCATCCCAACGCCGACGTCATTGCGGGTGACGCGGTGGTCGAGAACCCAGGCGCGTGCATCCGACAGGTCGAGCGTTTCGCCCAGCAGCGCCATGGCGTCCAGCACCTCGATCCCCTCACCGCGCATCAGGTCGGCAAACACCGCGTGGTCTTTGATCGCCTGTTTGACCCAGAAAACATCGTCGAACAGCAGGTCTTCGCGGTTGTCAGGGGTCAGGCGGCGATGCGCAAGGCCGGGCGGCGATACGATTACCTGACGCAACGTGCCGGCTTCGGAATGTACGCCCAATTTCAGTTCAGACATCTGGGATGCCTCCTTTATTCAATCAGAGAATGGCGGCCAGGCTGATCCCGGCCGAGATGAAGACGACGAGGATCAGCAGCAGGGGCCAGATGAAGACGATCCAGCGGTCGAACGACACGCGCCCGATGGCCAGACCGCCGATCACCACCGCCGATGTCGGCGTGATCAGATTCACGAGCCCGCTCGCCGATTGATAGGCCGTCACCACGAGATCACGGCCAACCCCCGCGAAATCCCCCAACGGGGCAAGGATCGGCATCGACAGGACGGCGAGGCCGGACGACGAGGGCACCAGGAAGCTCATCCCGATCTCGATCCAGAGCATCAGGTTGATGAACGCGATCTGAGGCAGGCCACCAAGCGCGTCGGCGGCACTGTTCAGGATCGTGTCGGCAATCAGGCCCTGCTCCATGATCACCACGATGCCGCGCGCCAGACCGATCACCAGCGCCACCCCCAGGAGATCCTTGGCACCTTCCACAAAGGACGCGGTCAGCGCCTTTTCCCCCATCCGCGCCACCAGCCCGACCACGATGGCCATGCCGAAGAACAGCGCGCCCATCCGGGCCATCCACCATCCCTGGCTGGAGACCCCCCAGATCATCACGGCAAAGGTCGCGAAAAACAGGATCAGAACCAGTTTCTGGGTGCCGCTCAGCTTTGGCTCCTCGAATTCTGCATCCGTCTCGTTCAGAAAAAACTGCCGGTCGCTGTCGCGTTGCGTGGCAACGACGGACCGGGCCGGGTCGGCTTTGACCTTTGATGCGTAGCGCATCACGTAGGCGACACAGATTGCGAGGCCGCCCAACAGAATAACCAGCCGCAAAGCCATGCCTTCGGTGAACGGGATGCCCGCCGCGTTCGAGGCAATCACCGTGGCGAAGGGGTTGATCGTCGATCCCAGCGTGCCGATCCCGGCGCCGATCAGGATGATTGCCACGCCGGTCACCGAATCGTAGCCGGCCGCGATCACCACCGGGATCAGCAGCGCATAGAAGGCCAGCGTTTCCTCGGCCATGCCATAGGTCGTCCCCCCCAGGGCAAAGAGCGACATCAAGATCGGAATCATCCATATCTCTCGCCCCTTAAGGCGCACCATCGCGGTCTGGATGCCGGTGTCGATGGCCTTGGTGGCGTTGACCACACCCAGAAAACCACCCAGAAGCAGCACGAACAGCGCCACGTCGATGGCATTGGCCGCATAGCTGTCGGGATCGTAGAACCCGGCGACCGGTGCCAGCATCACATCGACGAAGCCCTGCGGGTTGGGATCGACCTCCTGGTAGGTGCCGGGCACGGCGATCTCGCGGCCCACCTCCTCGTTCATGGCGCGGTCATACTGGCCCGCCGGGATGATCCAGGTCAGCGCCGCGACGACGATGATCAGACCGAACAGGATCGTGTAGGCGGTCGGAAACCGCGCCGCCATGCCCTTCCCGTCCGGTGTCTTGGTCGATGATGTGTCTGACATCTCAAGTCCCCCTTATTCAATGTGATTTCTGCGAGTGTCCGGCGTGAAGCGGCACCTGGCCTGCCTGCGCATCGCCCTGACCGCCGCCGCTGGCGGACCCACTCTTGCCCGCACCAATACCTTCCAGCCGCGTTCGTTTCAGCAGCAGCGCGTTGACCGCCACCAGCGCGGAGCTGCCCGACATGGCAAGCGCTGCCACGGCGGGGCTGATGATCAACGGATAAAACACCCCTGCCGCCATCGGAAAGGCGACCACGTTGTAAGCCACGGCCCAGAACAGGTTCTGGTGCATCTTGCGCAAGGTGGCGCGCGACAACTCGATGGCCCCCACGACATCGTAGGGATCGCTTTTCATCAGCACGACATCGGCGCTTTCCATCGCCACGTCGGTGCCCGCACCGATGGCAAATCCGACATCGGCCTGGGTCAACGCGGGTGCGTCGTTGACACCGTCACCGACCATGCCGACGCGTCTGCCCTGGGCCTGAAGCTCTTTCACCTTCTCGGCCTTCTGGCCCGGAAGAACATCTGCCAGCACAATGTCGATGCCCAGCTCGGCCGCGATCCGCCGTGCGGTGCCTTCGTTGTCGCCGGTCAGCATCGCCACCTCGACCCCGCGTTCGCGCAGCTTGGCCACGGCGGCCACCGCACTTGGGCGCGGCGCATCGGCGATGGCGATAAGGCCCAGCATCCGGCCCGCTTGCGCCACATGCACGACCGTACGACCCTCGCCCTTCAGGCGCTCGGCCTCGGCTGTCAGGGTGCCAACGTCGATGCCCTCCTCGTCCATCAGCCGCCGGTTCCCGACCAGCACGGTTTCGCCTGCGATCTCGGCGCGCGCGCCCCGGCCTTCGAGGTTGAGGAACCCGGCCATCTGCGGCACGTCCAGGTCGGCGGCGCGCTCGACAATGGCCAGGGCCAGCGGGTGGTCGGAACCGCGATCGACCGCCGCCGCGGCCCGCAACGCATCATCTTCGGTGCTGCCCTCACCGGACACCACCTCGACCACGCGCGGCTGGCCCATGGTCAGGGTGCCGGTCTTGTCGAAAACGATCACATCGAGCTTGGTCGCGTCTTCCAGCGCGCCCGCGTTCTTGAACAGGATGCCGTGCTGCGCCCCCAGCCCGGTGCCGACCATCACCGCCATCGGCGTGGCCAGCCCCAGCGCATCGGGACAGGCGATCACGAAAACGGTAATGGTCAGCGTCAGCGCGAAGAGCAGCGGCGAGCCGATCCACCAGAACCACACCGCGAATGTCGCAAGCCCGATCACGATGGCGATCAGGACCAGCCATTGCGAGGCGCGGTCGGCCAGAAGTTGCGCAGGGGCCTTGGAGTTCTGCGCCTCCTGCACCAGCTTGACGATCTGCGCCAGCGCAGTGTCGGCCCCGACCTTGGTGGCACGGTAGCGGAAGCTGCCGCTCTTGTTGATCGTGGCGCCGATCACGGTGTCGCCCACGGCCTTGTTCACCGGCATGGATTCGCCCGTCAGCATGGATTCGTCCACCAGCGACGTGCCTTCGATGACCTCGCCATCGACGGGGATCTTGTTGCCGGGCCGGATCAGCACGATCTCGCCCTGCAGCACCTCGGAGGTGGGCACCTCGACCTCCTGCCCGTCGCGGATGACGGTCGCCATCGGCGGCGCAAGATCAAGAAGCGCCCGGATCGCAGCCGAAGCGCCGGCGCGCGCGCGCATCTCCAGCCAGTGGCCCAGCAGGATGAAGACCAGCAGCACCGCCACGGCCTCGTAGAACTGCACGCCGGGAAAGAAAAAGGTCGAGCCGACGCTGAACACATAGCCCGTGCCGACCGACAGCACGACCAGCACTGCCATGTTCAGGATGCCGTTGCGCAGCGCCCGCCAGGCGGCGACGAAGAACGGCCAGCTTGGCCAGATGATCGCGGCACTGCCCAGAAAGAACAGCCACAGGTCCAGCCTCAAACCGAAAGGCGGCGCGGGCGGCGTGAACATGCCCCCCATCGGCGAATAGATGAAGATCGGGACGGTGAACAGCAGCGCCACCCAGAAGCGGTTGCGCATGTCGCGGACCATGTCGGCCATGTCCATGCCGCCGCCGTGGCCCATCTCATGCGCCATTGCATCATGGCCGGCGGATGCATCCCCTTTGGGCATCTGGTGGTCCGCATGGCAGACGTGGTTCGGAACCCGCTCCCCGGCGCAGTGAAACCCGCAGGTTTGAATTGTGCGCTGCAGCGTCTCTTCGCTGACCGCCGCTTCGTCGTAATGTACTGTCACGCTTGCCGATGCCGGGTTCGCTTCGGCGCGGTGCACGCCGTCCAGAGCTGACAAATGGCGTTCGACCGCGAGATGATCGAGTTCCTCGAATAGCCCGCCGACTTCAAGGTTCAGTGTCTTCAATGTTGGCTCCTGTCGATTTTGTTGCGATCGGGATCGACCGCTTGGATGTTTGAGTGATAGACGCGGCCCGGCTTCAGTCATTACACTGGCAGATGGGCGGAATTGGCCGGACGGCGGCCGCTGGGCGTTTCCATCGTCTCAGATCACGAGGTATGGGGCAAATCCGGTTGCGTAACGATGTGTCTCGTTCAGCGTCAATTCTGAAAGAGACATTGAAATGGAGACAAGACATTGACGGGGCTCGCAAAGCCGAGCGGCAAGACCCACAAATCCTTCGCCCTTGTGTTCAGTGGCGGCGCTAGGGGTCTTTCTCATGCGGGTGTGCTACGCGCGCTGATCTCCCGAGGCTTTGTGCCGAGCGCAATCGTAGGGGTATCCATGGGTGCGGTTGCGGGCGCCACCTACGCACTGAATGACAATTGGTTCGACGCACTGGTAGACGTGGATACCAGCGGGTTTCCGGCAACTCCGGACTTTCGCCTGCCCGGTCTGGCCGCAAGAATGAGGGGCCTTCGGACCGCTCTGCTTGCCGCGCAGGACATGTACTTCGGCTGGGGGGTTGGCGCGCGTACCGAGTCATGGGGCCGCAGCGTCCTGTCCGGCCTGACGCAGGGCAAAAACCTGGAGGATGGCCGCATCCCGGTGTTCGTCTGCGCAACCGACATGCTGACCGGCACACGTGTGGTCCTTGGCAAGGGGCGTGCCACGGATTACGTCTATGCCAGCGCGGCGCTTGCCGGGATATTGCCGCCCCTGGTCGATGGACCGCATGTGCTGATGGACGGGGCCTATGCCGACATAGCGCCGGTCGATGTTGCAAGGGCAACAGGTGCAGAGGTCGTGATCGCCGTGGACCCAAGCCAGCGCGAAAACGCGGTTGGCCCGAAAAACGGCATGCAGGCGATGCTGCGATCCATAGAAATCTGCCAGTATGAACATGCACGGCTTCGGTTCGATCAGGCGGATCTGGTGAACCGGCCCGCGTTTCGCCAGACCATCGGGACGCTTGAATTTTCGCTGAAACGGCACTGCATCGCCGCGGGGGCCGTAGCCATGCGCCGCGCTTATGGTGAAATGGAGGCGTTGCTTAATCCCGGAAAGGCGGAGCGGTTGGCCGGCTCAATTACAGGATAAAAAACTGGATCAGTGCTTTGAAACGAACAGTGCGACATCCCTGTTAATGACACCAGCTTCGCGGCTTGCACAGTTTTTTTGTAGTTGCGCCGTCGGTCGACGGATGTCGGTTCCGGGGCAAGGGTGCCCGATCCTGCGAAGTGGATGAATGAATTCCAACTGAAGCGCAGATTTGCGCTTGGGTGCGCTTCAGAATTTTGGATCACAATCGCTGCAGCCGTAGGTCTGCGCCACTTCGCTTTCTAGAAATATTTCGCGGTTGGAAAGTTGGATCCTACATAGAAGAAGACCAGGTCGAAAATTGGACTCATCCGAACCACTAGCGCCAGGCTTGCGAACTAACAGTTTATCATAATTCCAATCAGCATGGATATGTGCTGTATCCGCTGAATTCCTTTCCCTTTTCCTTGGCTCTCTTCTCGCCGACTTGATGCGCCCAAGCCACCATAAGGATACCGCCGAGAACGAAGGCGAAGCCCACCACGTGAATCCAGTAGAATGGATCGCCAAGCCAGATGTAGGAAACAACCAGACCGCTTGCCGGCATGACGCCCATGAAGCCGGAGGCGATGCTGGCCCGCACGCGCGCCAATCCCGCGAACCACAGCATGGTCCCGATGCCGAAAGGGCCGATACCCCACCATAAAAGCGCGATCCAGTGTTCGAGCGTCGGCCCTGAAAAGTCGAAGTTGGCCGCCTGATAAAGACCTGGAATCGCGAAAAGCAGTGTCGCAATCCACGCCGCCAACGGTATGAGCAGGACCGGCCTCACCTGTTTTGTCGCCTTCTTGGCAAAGAGCGAATAGGCCGTGGCACTGCAGACGGCACCGAAAACGAGCAGGCTGCCGAGAACCATCGTCGAAAGGCTTTGCGCCTGCAGCGACTCGCCCGAGAGATTGATGATCACAACGCCAGAGACAGACAACGCAACCGCGATCAGCTTGCGGGGGCCCAGTCGGTCGCCCAGGAAAACGGCGGCACCGACCGCAACAGCGGCAGGACTGAGGCTCATCACCATCGCGCCAATGACCCCGCTCACCATTTTCATTCCGGTCATCAGAAAGAGGCTGAAAGCGACCAGTCCGATCGACCCGATACCTGCGATGAGCAGCCAGTTGCTCTTGCTGATTTCATGGAGTTCCTTCCGATAGGCGATCAGCAGTGGAGTGGTCAGTATCGCTGCCGCCAGCAGTCGCAGAAACGGCGCCAGAAACAAGGGGAACTCGGCGGTGACGATCTTCGCAGTCGGCGTTCCACTTCCGAAGAACGCCATGCCAAGGAAGAGCGTCGCAAAAACGCCCAACCGGGTCATCCAACCGGAATCTTCAAGCAAATCTCGCATCGTTGACTCCTTTCGTCATGGGCTTCAGCAGTCCTTCCGTGGGTACTTGGCTTGCTCTTCTGCCATTCATGGCCACTGTTGTCACGGGTCGCTGGCCCGGGCCTGACATTGGTGCGGGGGCCGCGAAAGCCCAGTTTGTCTCGCACCCTTGCCCCGTTTGGGGCGAACGTGGCACTCGCGGTTGCATCCGCTGCGGTCGCTCTCAAGTCGTGACGCTCCTGGCGTCACAATCGCCCGTTTGATTCAGCCGGGAAAGACCCCCGCGAACAGCCCCATCAGCGCCGTGACCAGCGCGGTCGCCCCGAGCACGACAAGCAACGGCAGCGCGACCTCCGCCCGAACCGCTTCGCTTTCGCCCGCCTGATACATCGGCACTACGATGCGTAGATAGACCGCAAGCGCCAGCACGCTGTTGAGGATGCCGATCACCGCCAGCCAAAGGTAGCCCGCCTCGATCGCGGCTCCGAACAGCAGCACCTTGCCGACAAAGCCGAAGAGCGGCGGAATCCCGGTGAGCGACAGCAGGAACACGACCATGGCCACGCCGATCACCGGGCGCGCGCGGCCGAACCCCTTGAAATCGTCCAGATCGCGCCCCGCGACCATGATGACGGCAAAAGCCCCGAGGTTCATCGCCACATAGGCCGCGCCGAACACGATCACCGAAGGCAGCGCCAGCGCGCTGGAGCCAAGCGCCACGATCCCCAGCAGGAAATAGCCCGCCTGCGCCACCGAGGAATAGGCCAGCAGCCGCACCACATTGCTCTGCACCAGGGCCGCCAGGTAGCCGAATGTCATCGTCACCGCCGCGATCAGCGCGACGACGACGGGCCAGCCGGTAGCGACCGGCAGATCGCGCAGCACCTGCGCGAAGGCAAAAATCGCGGCCACCTTGGTGATGACCGACAGGAACGCCGCGACCGAGACCGGGGCGCCGTCATAGGCGTCGGGTGCCCAGAACTGGAACGGCACCAGCGCCGCCTTGTAGCCCAGCCCGATCAGCACCGCGACCAGCCCCGCCAGGGCAATCAGCGGCTTGCCATCGAGCGCACCAAGCTCGGAAAAAAGCGTCGACCCGGCCCCGCCGAACCAGAAGGTCAGCCCGTAGATCATCACCGATCCGGTGACGGCGCCGAAGACCAGGTATTTCATCGCCGCCTCGGTCGCGGCATCGTCGCGCGGCCAGGCCACCATCGCGAAGGATCCCAGCCCCGTCAGCACCACACCAAGGACCAGCAGCATCATGTCGCCACCGCCCGCCAGCATCAGCGCCCCCAGGGTCACAAGGCAAAGCAGCGTGTAAATGCTGCCCTCGCGGTCCTGCCCGGCAATCTCGGCCCGCGTCATCAGAAGCGCCAGCGCGGTGCCTGGCAGCAGGATCAGCTTGGCCCAGCCCGACAGCAGATCGACTCGGTAGGTGCCGCCAAAGACGCTGGTGTCGGCCTCCAGCAGCGGCCACGTCAGCGCGGTGGACAGGCCCAGCCCGATCAGCCCGAACGCCAGCGCCAGACGCGGCGCGCGCAGCATCTCGGCCACCAGCATGACCACGACCGTGGAGGCCAGCAGCAGCTCGGGAAACAGAAATGACAGGTCACGCGCCATCAGAATTGCAGCGCCCGCATCGTCGCGTCGATCATGTTAAGCAACCACGATGGCGCGACCCCGATCACGATGATGAGGACAAGCAGCGGCACGATGGCCAGCATCTCGCCCCGGTCGAGATCGGGCATCGCCGCCCATTTCTCGTTCCGCTCGCCCAGGAATACCGCCGCGATGGCGCGCAGATACAGCCCCGCCGTCACCACGATGGCGATGATCGCGACGATGGCCCAGGGCTGCGCGTTCAGCGTGGCCAGGAAAATCTGGAACTCGGCCGGGAAATGCGCCAATCCGGGCAGCCCCAACGAGGCGAAGGCCGATAGGATAAATGCCCAGCCCAGCCACGGCACCTGCCCCAGCAACCCCCCGAAATCCGCCATCTCGCGGCTATGGGCGCGCGACTGCAACATGCCGACAAGGAAGAACAGCGCCCCGGTGACGATGCCGTGGCTGACCATCTGCAAGGTGGCCCCATTGAGCGCAACCGCCCGGAGATCGGGGTCCAGCGTCAGCGCCGCCACCGCCACGCCGATCACCACATAACCCATGTGGTTGACCGAGGTGTAGGCGATCATCTTCTTCAGATCCGACTGCGCCAGCGCCACGAAAGCCCCGTAAAGGGCGCTGAACACGCCGAAGGCCAGCACCACCAGACCGGCCCGCGCAAAGGCGTCGGGCGTCATCTGCAAGGCGAAGCGCACGAGGCCATAGGTGCCGAATTTCAGCATCACGCCGGCCAGGATGACGCTGCCGACGGTCGGGGCCTGCACATGGGCCGCCGGCAGCCAGGTATGCACCGGAAAGGACGGGATCTTGACCGCGAAGGTGAACAGCATCGCGACCAGCGCCAGCATCGCGGCCAGCCCGGTCAGCGGCGGGGTCTCGATCCACAGACGCATGTCGAAACTGCCGGTGGCCAGATAGAGCCCGATGATCGCCAGCAACAGCGGCAGCGAGCCCAGAAGCGTGTAGATGAAGAACATCAACCCGGCGCGCTGGCGCTCCTCATAGCCCCAGCCGACGATCATGAAATACATGCCCACCAACGACACCTCGAAGAAGACGTAGAACAGGAGCGCATCCAGTGCCGCGAAGGTGCCGATAGAGGCGGTCTCCAGCATCAGCATCAGCGCGACAAAGACCGCCGGACGGTCGGTGATCCGCGCGGCATAGATCGCCGACAGGAAGAACAGCAGCGAGGTCAGCAGGATCAGCGGCAGGCTTAGCCCGTCGACGCCAACCCGGTAGGCCGCGCCGATGGCCGGAATCCATGCGATCTCCTCGACCTGCGCGAAACCGCCCGGCAGCGTGCCCCGCGCCCAGATGGCCAGCGTCACAAGGAAGGTCAGCCCGGTCGTGGCGATGGAAACGCCATGGGCGACGCGGGCCGATTTGTTTGGCAGCACCATCAGCAGCAATCCACCCAGGAGCGGCAGAAAGACGGAGATCGAGAGAAGCGGCATGAATTGGTCTTTCTTCAGGAGGATATCGGTAAGATCAGCAGCACCGCCGCGATAACGGCAATGCCCATGACGGTCAGGGCGAGTTCGCGGTGGATGAGCCCGCTTTGCAGCAGGCGCAGGCGGCGACCGGCGGCGATTGTCCGGTCGACAAGGCCGAAGATCAGCCCGTCGATGCCGTTTGTGTCGGTGGTCTCTGCGCGGTCGCCCAGGCGCAGGTTCAACCGGCCCAGATCGAGGGTCGCGGCGTAAAGGCCGTTCTCGGACCGCTCGACGCGGGATGCGGTGCCAAGGCTCAGGACGCGCACAAGGCCAAGCTGCGCGGCCAGCAGGTGCCGTTCAAACCGCTCGCAGGCGGCGGCGATGGCGAGTGTCGGGCGCAGCACCAGCCCGTCCATCCCGCCCGCAACGGCAAAGCCGCGCTGCGCCCAGGGCAGAACCGGCCCCATCAGGCGGGCGGGTGTCACGAACCAGCCCAGCACCAGGCCGCTCAGCGCCGCCACAAGCCCGAGGATCATGGCGGTTCCTTCCGGCGGCAGTTCGGCCTCCAGCAGGTGCTCCAGCGGCACGAAGGTGAACCCAAGCCCCGCCACCAGCGCCGTCAGCACCGCCATGCCCGCAGACATCCAGCCCATGCCCCTGCCGGAAACGGGCTGCGCCTCGCCCCACCACAGCACCCGCAGCGCCCGCGCCATATAGGCGCCGGTCAGCACCGTGCCCGCCAGCGCCAGTGGCGCGAGCCATACGACCCCGGGGGCCGCCAGCGCGGCGGCAAGGATCGCGTCCTTGGAAAAGAACCCCGCCAGCGGAGGGATCCCCGCCAGCGCCAAAGCAGCAATGCCGAAACCGGCCAGCACCAGCGGTCGTGCCCGGCCCGCGCCCGCGACCGCATCCATGTCGGTGCTGTCGCGATCATGCTGGAACACACCCGCCCCCAGAAAAAGCGTGCTCTTGATCGCCGCGTGGGCGATCAGGTGCAGCAGCGCCGCCACCGGCACCCCCGCGCCAATGGCCAGTAGCATCAGCCCGTACTGGCTGGAGGTCGAGGCCGCCAGCAGCCGTTTCAGATCCCGCTCGGCCAGCGCGATCAAACCGGCAACGACGGCGGTGACGCCGCCGACCAGTCCGATTGCCAGCAAGGCCCCGCCGGGCAGCATCGGCGCCACCCGGATCAGCAGGATCGCCCCCGCCGCCACCAGCGTCGCGGAATGCAGCAGTGCCGAAACCGGCGTCGGCCCTGCCATGGCGCGCTGCAACCAGTCCTGCAACGGCACCTGCGCCGATTTGCCCATCGCGCCCACCAGCAACAACAATCCGGCCACCAGCGCCGGTGTGCCGGTGATCGCCAATGTGGCCGAAATCTCCGAGCTGCCGGCCCAGCCGATCAGCACGAAAATCCCCAGATAAAGGCCCAGATCGGCGCTGCGGGTATACAGAAACGCCCGTGTCGCGGCACTGGGCACGCCGTCACGCCCATGCCAGAAGCCGATCAGCAGATAGCTGGAAAAGCCGATCAATTCCCACGCCGCCAGCACGGTGATCCAGTCGCCCGCCAGCACCAGCGCCTGCATCGCCGCGACGAACAGCAGCACGATGCCGAAAAAGCGCGGCCTTTCGGGGTCGCTGCGCATGTACCCGACGGCATAGACCAGCACACAGGCCGCCACCGTCGCCACCATAGCCGAAAACACCGCCGTCAGCGGCACCGCGACCAGCCGCAGGGGCTTCTGCGGCAGGCCCGGCAGGACCAGGTGCACCGCATCGCCCGCGACGGCCCCCGCAAGGGTGCCCATCGCCGCCAGAAACCCGATGCCGACGCCGACGAGCGCAATCGCTTCGGGTGCGCGCCGCAGCACGAGCTCCGCCAGGCCCGCCAGCAGCGGCGCAAGGATGATGAGCGCCAGCATCGTCATCCCTTCAACTCCCGCGCTTCTTCCATCTCGACCGATCCGCGCACCCGGAACCGCGCGATGGCGATGGCAAAGCCGACCGCCATTTCGACCGCCATCACCGCCATCACGATCAGCACGAACATCTGACCGGCCGGTTCATCGGGATGCAAATAGCGCCAGAAGGCCACCAGATTGACCAGTGCCGCGGCCAAAATCAGTTCGACCCCCATGATGATCATCACCAGATTGGTTTGACTCAGCGCGCCATAAAGTCCGATACCGAACAGCCCCGCGCCGACGCTGAGGGCGATTATGAGTTCCAGAATCATTTGCGCTGCTCCGCGTTGGGGACGATGGCCACCATCGTGGCCGCAACCATGGCGGTCAGAATGGTCAGACCCGCCGACTGGAAGATCAACATCGACCGGCCCAGCAATTCGCGCCCCAAATCGGCGGCCTGTTCATGCGCGCCCGGCACGGACAGGGCGACCGGACCCCAATCGGGCAGCCATACCAGCAGCAAGGCGGCCAGTAGCCCTATGCCCCCGGCCCAGAGCGACAAGCGTTTCTGGTGGGTCATGTCCATTTTGCCCATGCCGCCGGGATCCATCATGAACATCACCATGAAGATGGCCATCACGCTCATTTCCGTGGCCATCATCATGATCTGCAACACACCCAGAAACTCGGCCTGCATGACCAGAAACATCGCACCGATCGCGGTTTGCGAAAACAGCAGCGCCAGCGCCGAACGCACCATCGAATGGGTGCGAAAGACCACGACGCCGAACCAAACCGCCGCCGCGCCGAAGAACGCCAGAAAGATCATCTGAACCGTCATATCGGCACCACCAGCGCGATCACGCCCACGACAAAGATATTGGCCAGCGCCAGCGAGATCCCCAGCTTCCAACTCAGCGCCAGATAGCGCGCCTCGCGGATGCGCGGCATGTAGCGCCCGATGCTCAGCATGGCCGCAGCCACGGCCAGGATCTTGATCGCGCTCCAGGCCCAGGCGGGCAGCCACGGGCCCAGCCAGCCGCCCAGATAGAAGGTCACGGTCGCCCCCGCCAGCGCCAGGATAATGACCATCCGCGCCAGCCGCAGCACCGCCAGCCGCACGCCGGTATATTCCGCCTCGACCCCGCCGGCCAATTCGCCGGTCGCATCGGGCAGGTCCAGCGGCGGCAACCACGCGAGCCCCATCGCCGCCACGACGAACAGGACAAATCCGATGGGCTGGTAAAGCACGTTCCAAAGCTGCGCCTGCGAGGCGACGATCTCTACCGTCGACAGCGATTCCGCGCGCATGGCGACGGCGGTGATCGGCATCACGATCAGCATCGCATAGGCGATGAACTGGCCCAGAAACCGCCAGCCCGCGATCATGGCGTAGGCCCCGTTCGGCCCCCAACCGGCCATGATCAGCGCCACCAGCACATAGGCCAGAGCAGCGTTCAGAAACAGCGCCCCGGTCGCCAGATCGGTGATGATAAGCCCCGGCGCCAGCGGAATCACCGCCACCGCCAACAATCCCGCCACCAAAAGCAGCACCGGCCCAAGCTCAAAGAACAACCGGTCGGATTTGCGCGCCAGCAGCGATTCCCGGCCCAAGAGCGCCAGTGCGGCCCAGGCCGGACCGGTCAGGCTCATATGGCCGTGCACTGCCCATCGTTCGATGACGGCCAGCGCGTAGGCCCCCGCGAATAGCGACAAGAGAACGACAAGAATGGTCATCCGCGAATCTCCCACGGCGACAGGTCAAGCGAGACGACAGCGGTCAAGGCATCGCCCAGTTCCTGCTGCGCCGTCAGCGTTTCGACCAGGGCAAGGTTCACGGTGGAGGGTGTGTCGAGATCAGCCTGGACCACCTTGCCATCCACCAGCCTGACGCGCAGCTGCGCCGCTCCGCGCGGTGTTTCGATGCGGGCCGCGCCCTCGCCCGAAACCGTTTTCACATCCCGCACCTGCGGCATTGCAATAATCCCGGCGGCCGCGATCAGGTCGAGGCTTTGTGCGATCTCGTCACAGCGCAGCCGAAACCGGGCCAGGGCATCGCCGCCTTCCTGTAGTCGCATCTCGAAACCGAGCGCTGCCAGCGTTGGATCGTCGATGCGGGCATCCGACCCGCCGCCCCGCGCCCGGTCCACCGGGCCGCTCGCCGGGGTGTCCTTGCCGATGGGCGCGATGCCACCCAGCCGCATCCGCATCAGCGGCGCTGTCTCGACCCGGCGGATCAGCGCCCTGATCGCCCCGGCCTGCGCGGCGATCCCGTCAATGTCAGCGCCTTGAACAGCCAATTGCAACGCCCCGGCCCGCGCGGCGAGCCAGAGAAACCCCGACTGCAGGCCGAAATCGGCCAGCCAGCCCAGATGGCTGGCGATTCGCTCGCGTTCCACGGCGGCGGCGCGGCCACGGCGCGCGTCCTGGCCGGGGTCGGCGCTCGCGGCCTCCTCGATCGCCGCGCAGGCCAGCGTGCGATAGGCCACCGGGCCGAGCGGCATCATCGCGGCCAGACGCTCGACGAAATCGCCTGCCGTCATCTGCGGGCCATCCACCAGCTCCGCCCTGCACACAAGGCTTCTGGCGTCGCTGGCCGCCACTGTATCGCCGTCCAGCGTCAGGGTCAGGCGCAGCCCTGCGGGCAGGCCGGGAAAGAACGGCCCGAACGGCACCTCGATCCAGTCCATCTGCAACCCGTCGCTGCTGCGCGGCTGGCCTTCTGTCAGTTCGACCATCGACATGAAATGCGGCTCGATCCCGTCGATAGTGGCCTTGGAGTGGCCGCCATGTCCGGCATGCCCATCGTGGCCGGAATGGTCCTGCTGTTTGCCATGACCGCCGTGACCGCCATGCCCGTGACCGTGACCGGGACCGTGGCTTTCCACCTCCTCCGCCTTCACCAGGTTCATGCCGCATTTGGGGCACTTGCCCGGTGCGTCGCTGATCACCTCGGGGTGCATCGGGCAAGTGTATGCCCCCGACCCGCCCGCGTCGTGAGCGTGGCCCGCATGTGCGTGATCGCCGGGGTTTGGCCTGTCCTCCCGGGGCATGTCGTGGCCACCGTGCCCACCATGTCCATCGGACGCTGTTTCGCGCGGCACCAGCGTCATGCCACATTTGGGGCAGTCTCCGGGGGCGTCGCGGACAATCTCGGGATGCATTGGGCAGGTGTATTCCACGCGCACCTCAAGAGCGGCGGCGGTAAACTCCCCGGTGTTTGCGCGAAACGCGCCTGCCGCGACAACGCGGCGCAGATCGGCCAACCCAGAGTGCAGCCCGGCCTGTGTCAGTGGTGCCGAGACGTCCGCATCGGGCAACGGGGCGATGTCGCCCGCGCCCAGTGCAAGGATCGTGCGCGGACGCGGCATCTGTGCATAGGCCACGGCGGCCGCATCGCGCAGCCCTACGTCCAAGGGGCCCGCAATAATCAGCACGTTCGCATGGCGCGGGGTGCCCACAATCCGCAGGTGCGCATTGGCAAGGTCGATCCCCATCGACCGCGCGACAGACGGGCCGGGCAGCACAAAGGCCGTCAGATCGCGCGCCATGGCCGCCGCGACCGCCCGCCTGATCCCGTACATCGCGCCCTCTCGCGCCCCGGCTATGGTCATTGCCGCCTCAACGCGCCCTGGCTCCAGCCATAGAGCAGGCCCAGGAACAGGATTGAGAGGAAAACGCCCATGTCGAGCAATGCGATCAGCCCTTCTTCGCGGTAGACGACCGCCCACGGATACATGAACGCCATCTCCATATCAAAGGCCAGAAACAGCAGCGCATAACCGGCATAGCGCGCATGATAGCGGACCCAGACCGGATCGCGCGACAAGGTACCGGCCGTGGCGGGCACGCCCTTGCCCGGTTCCGAGCGCGTGCGCCCGATGGCCCGGGCGAGCCCGTAGAGGCTGAGCACGAAACCGAACACACCGACACTCAGCCCGAAAAGGATCGCGTATTGGGAAAGCTCGCTCATCCGTGTTACCTCCTTCGTGTGCTCGACTCTCTAAAGTGTTAAGGGTTTAAGCAGAAAGGCACAATCAAACCAACGCCAGCGGCCATGCTGCCGTTATGCTAAGACGCTGCGCGCAACGGATTATTACAGCTCTCCGAAAATTCCGGGCTTGGGACTTCAAGAACACAGGTCTCCAAACGGATCAAGATCGGCAACTCGCCTTTCTCAATGCCCCCGTCGACCCTCGCATCGTTACCCCTGATCGTGTCACACCACCCGCCTCGCCCTACGTCCTGCAGGCCGGGTCTGTCATTACGGCAGCACTCATCACTGGCATTCGCTCGGACCTGCCGGGGCTCATCACTGCCCAGGTCACACAGAATGTCTATGACAGCCCTTCCGGGCGATTTCTTCTCCTGCCGCAGGGGAGCCGACTGATCGGTGAATACGATAACGGCGTCGGCTTTGGTCAGCGCCGTATCTTACTAGTCTGGAACCGGATCATTCTGCCAGACGGTCATTCCATTGTCTTGGAGCGCCTGCCCGGGGCCGACAATGCTGGCTATGCCGGCCTCGAGGATGACGTCGATCATCATTGGGGAGACCTTTTGCGAGCCGCCGGACTCGCCACCCTACTCAACATCGGTACGGAACTCAGCGCAGACGAAGACGATCCGGTCGCCCGCGCGATACGTGACGGCGTTCAAGACACCATCGGCAATGCCGGCCAAGGGATCGTCAGCCGCCAGCTGGATGTGCCGCCGACGCTCACCATCCGGCCAGGATTCCCCGTTCGGGTGATCGTCACGCGCGATCTGATCCTTGAACCGCAAGGAGATCACTGATGACCAAATTGAAACTGGGAGCTTTGTCAGACGACAAACCCGTGAGGCTGACAATTGAAATGCCCGCTGCGATCCACCGGGACCTTGTCGTATATGCAGAGGTGCTGGAACGAGAAACCGGCCAAACCGTCAAGGACCCCGCAAAATTGATTTCGCCGATGGTCGAACGCTTCATGGCAACGGATCGCGGCTTTGCGAAACTCCGTCGTAAAACGCAGGAATCGGCTGCCCAACAGCCGTCAGGGACGCGTCCCAAATGACAGTTAAGGTATGGGCAATTGGTTTGTGATGGTTCGTTCAGTTGGCAAACGACACTGGAGCGGTAGGGCAGGCGGCAGGATGCACCGAAATGAGCAAGTATTTGCACTACGTCATGTTGCGCTTTTTTACGCCAGCGTAACAAAATATCACCGCAAGCACTCCGTGGCACGCCACACTTCGCTCTCTGTAAAGTTGCTCCAACAGCTCGTGTCCGCGATTGTGGGAATGGAGTTATCTTCCATTTCAATCGGACAGCGTTATAATGATCAAGCCAAAGGCGCATCGAAATGACAAAGACGATCACAGTCGTCCCTTGAGCCTTACGAGTTCCGCCGGAAGCCATGACCCGCGCTTGGCTGAGTTGGTTCGCCTTCTAGCGCGTCGTGCTGCACGAGAATGGTATGACCAGCAGTCAGGAGAACGTCGGCAACCGCGCTCCTGATATTTCAGGAGATCGAATTGTGAAAGTCGCCCTTTACGCCAGATATTCAAGCGACAATCAGCGGGATGCGTCAATCGCAGACCAGTTCCGAGTTTGCCGATTGCATGCTGAGAAGCAAGGCTGGACCATCGTCGAAGAATACTCCGACCACGCCGTATCCGGTGCATCTCTTCTGCGGCCAGGCATCCAGGCCTTGATCGAAGATGCGCTGCGCGGACGTTTCACCCTAGTTTTGTCGGAGGCGATGGACCGACTGTCCCGCGACCAAGAGGATATCGCAGGCCTTCACAAGCGAATGGCGTATGCGGACGTGAAGATTGTCACGCTGTCTGAAGGAGAAATCACGCACCTCCATGTCGGCCTCAAGGGCACCATGAACGCTCTCTTTCTCAAAGACCTCGCCGACAAGACGCGCCGGGGTCTGCGCGGACGCGTGGAGATGGGGAAATCAGGAGGCGGAAATGCCTATGGATATGAAGTCGTCAAGAAGTTCTCGTCTGAAGGGAAGCCTATACGGGGTGACCGCACCATCAACGAGTACGAAGCAGGTGTGATCCGCCGGATCCTGGCGGACTACGTATCTGGGAAATCACCCAAGCGCATCGCGACCGAATTGAACAAGGACGGTATCAGAGCACCCAGCGGTGGCGATTGGGGGTTCAGCACCATCAACGGCAACGCCAAGCGTGGCACCGGCATTTTGAACAACGAGATGTACATCGGGCGGCTCATCTGGAACCGACAACGTTTCCTTAAGGATCCAGATACGGGCCGTCGGCAAGCGCGGATGAACCCCAAAGATGAGTGGATCATCCATGATCTCGGCTGATCTTGTCGGGTGTGCGACAGCCCGGAACAAGGGGACGTGCGACAATCGCAAAAACATACGCCGTGATCATCTGGAAGATCGTGTCTTGGGTGCCTTACGTCATCACCTAATGGAACCGGCCTTGTTCAAAGAATTCTGCGATGAGTTTACAGGCGAAATGAACCGCCTCCGGATTGAAGAGCGATCAACGATCGAGGCTGGGCGAACTGAGCTGGCAAAAATTGATCGAGAGTTAGACAAGATACTTCAACTCTTTCTCAACGATGCTCTGCCGGTGGAAATGGTGAAGGAAAAGAGCAAGCTGCTGGAAAGCAGGAAGCTGGAACTCGAAAATTTGCTCGCCAACGCCGATGAGCCGCCCCCGCTTCTACATCCCGAAATGGCGGGATTCTACCGCCTGCAGGTCGAGAAACTGCATTCCTCCCTGCAGGACGAAATCGAGGCCAAACGACTGGAGGCCACGGAGATTTTGCGCTCACTCGTCGATGAGATAATTTTGACGCCGACCGACGACGAAATGCTCATCGATGTGAGGGGCGATCTTGCTGGAATCCTTAGCCTTTCCCTAAAACGCAAAAAACCCACCACAAGGGCGGGTCAATCGCAATTTGAGTTGGTTGCGGGAGGGTGCAACCATCTTAACTTGCGGTCGGACGGCCGCCTCATGAGACGGGCCGATGTTGGCGAAGTTGCCAAGCAAGTAAAGATGGTTTCGGGGATCTGCGGCGATCTTCACTTGCTATTTCAGTCGGCTGCGTAGGCTCGGGCCGCACCGTTGAGTTCGGTCGCCACAAATTTTGATGCGCTGCGGATTTGGCGTTGAGAAGGAAAATCGAAGCGGCCTGAACCGGCAATTGATCGTTGATCCCGAAATTCCATTGCACACCGGCGACGCGCGCCCCCGTGGAGAGGTCGGCCGAGACTACGGGCTCAGACGTACCGCCACTTCCAGATCGCGACCCAACGCGTTCCAATCAGCTATCCGTTGACTTCCAACTAGCCGACATAGATAGTTCCAATTGCCAGCAACTCGAGGATGGAATGTTCGAGCGGTTTGTGGAGCGCCGGGCGGAAGAAGCCCTTCTAGATACACCCGTGGTCCTCATCGTGGGGCCACGCCGGGCGGGCAAAACCACGCTCGTCAGGAAGATGGGGGAGGCCGACCGCACCTATATCACGCTAGACGACCAGACCGTGCTCGAAGCTGCGCAGGCTGATCCAGCCGGGTTCATCCGGGGCCTGAATCGAGCCATCATCGATGAGATCCAGCGCGCACCTGATCTGCTCCTCGCGATCAAGAAGACGGTCGACGAGGATTATCGCCCTGGTCGATTTCTCCTCACTGGCTCGGCCAATGTGCTGACCTTGCCGCGGGTCGCCGACAGTCTTGCCGGACGGATGGAAACGCTCCGGATGCTGCCGCTGGCGAAGGCCGAGATCGACGGCAGTACTCCGACCTTCCTTGAGCGCCTCTTCGAGGGAAAGCTGCAGCAGGCCCGCAATGCGATCGTCGGTGACGAGCTCATCCATTCCACCTTGCTCGGCGGGTTTCCCGAAGCCATTGCTCGAGACAGCGAACGGCGCAGGCAGGACTGGGCGAGATCCTATCTCACGTCGGTCCTAACTGTCACATCCCGCGTGATTATACGGCTGTTTCCTGAACAGCTCTGGTCTTTCGTGGTGCCAAGCCTTGAGCGCATCGATGGGCGTTCGGCCCTTGAGGACGGACTGCGGCAGCTGGCCGTTGTAAAGGCGGACATAGCGCAGGATGGTCTGCTCCAGGTCCTCGCCGCTGCGGAAGCAGTGGCTCTGCAGGATGTCCTCGATCCGGCCGTTGAACCGCTCGACCATACCATTCGTCTGCGGTCGCATGGGCGGCGCCAGGCGGTGTTCGATGCCGAACTCGGTGCAGAGGCGGTCGAACTCGTGGTTGCCGGTGGCGGCGCGGCGGCGCAGGCCGAAGAGCCGGTCGGTGAACTCCTTGCCGTTGTCGGTGAGAATTCGGGTGATCCGCATCGGCGCGGCGCGGTCCAGGTCGCGCAGGAAACGCCGGGCGTTCGCTGCCGTCTTCGCCGGGTAGATACGCACGAAGACCCAACGGGTGGCACGGTCGATCGCCACGAAGAGATAGCGCCGCCGGTCCTCATCGGCCATCTGCGGCAGGTATTTCACGTCGATGTGGAGGTAACCGGGAACATAGGCCTTGAAGGGCTTGTGTGCGGGCCGCGGCGCGGCGGGCTTCAGTTCGCGCAGGTTGCCCGCTCCGTGCCGCCGCAGGCAGCGATCGAGACCGGAGCGCGAGACGTTCGGGTTGAGGAACTCGCGCACCACCGAGAGCAGGTCGTCGAGCGGCAGCAGCAGGGACTTGCGCAGCGCCACCGCCACGGCCTCCTGCGCCGGCGTGAGCGTGGTCTGAAGCCGATGCGGCGTGTGGCTCCGGTCATGGACGCTGTCGCGCTTGCGCCATTTCCAGACCGTCTGTTCCGAGATGCCGTAGCGTTCGGCGACCATCCAGGCAGGCTCCGGGCTCGCCTGGATCGCCGTCCGGATCTTCGGTGTCGTCGTTGCCTGCTTGTGCAGAGAGATCAGCATGCCCGCGTCCCGTCCCGAACCTCGCGCAGGATCGATCTTGCCATGAACAAGGCGGTCCGGCGAGCGTCTATGTGATCATCCGGGATGGGACACCTAACTCGCGATCTCAGGGACATCGCGGAGATCGAGAAGCTGACCGAGCTTCCAAAATTCGTGCGGCTGCTGGCCGAGCATTCTAGCCAGCTGGTTAACTATTCGCAGTTCGGGGCCAGCATCAATGTCAGCCACAAGACCGGGCAGCGCTATGTGGGACTGCTCGAACAGGTGTTTCTGATCGCGACGCTGCAGCCCTGGTTCACCAATGTGCTGAAGCGCATCGTCAAGACGCCGAAACTACATTTCCTTGATCCTGGTCTCCTGGCGAGCGCGCGCGGCCTAACCTTCGATAGGGTGAAGACAGACCGTGGCGCGTTCGGGGCGCTACTTGAGAGCTTCGTATTCTCGGAAGTGCTCAAGCTGATGACCGCGTCGGATCTGCGGTTGGCGCCATATCACTTCCGCGACCGGGACATGCGCGAAGTCGACATCGTGCTGGAGCGCGACGACGGGATGATCGCTGGCATCGAGGTCAAAGCGAGCGCTACGGTCAAGGCCGGTGATTTTTCTGGCTTGCGCGCGCTCGCCGACGCCTGTGGTGACCGCTTCGCGTTTGGCGCCGTTCTCTACGACAGCACGGACGTCGTGCCGTTCGGCGATCGCCTGGCAGCAGCGCCCATCTCCACGTTGTGGAGCTGAATGCGATGCGTCAGCCCACGAGATCGTCACACGCTCGACGCGCCATACAGCTCGAACCTGCGTTGGGGTGGACCTATTTGTCCCGCGAGGCGCTGGCCCGCGCCAAGGCGCAAATGGATGAGGAGTCCATGGGCGTGCGTGACGAGATCGGCTTTCTGACCATCCATCAGCGGTATGCCGATCATTTCTTCCCAGGCACATCGGTCCTGCATACGCGGGCGCGTTACGCGATCTTTGTGCCCTGGTTGTTCGAGGACCTCGCGGGTTTGACGGGACCGGCGGCCGATCGTGCCCTACGCGAACGCGAAAGAGTGCTTGCCGGGCGGCTCCGGGAGGCAGGCGAGTCCCAGGTCATTGGCGGTCGTGTCTTTCCCAAGCCGTCCAGTCAGCCGCCATCGACCGTCTACTGGAATGCACTCGCAGTGTGGGGAATCCTGCGCCCGCGTCTCGACGGGCGGACGATTTCTCGGGCGCACGCGCATAGACTGCTGAAGGGCGTGAGGGCGGCGACCGACGATGACGGACAGCCACTCCTCGGCTTCGATCCGCCGTTCGTCCCGCTTCCCAAGCGCCCGGATAGCTGGCGCGGTGGATCGATCACTCTCCGGCTGGCGGTCGCCGAGGCCGAATTTCTCCGCGAGCGCCTCGCCCAACTACGCGGCAGCGGAGGCCATGAGCTTTCCTTGCTCGCGCGTCTTGTTCGGACAGACGCCGCATCGCCACCGGGAATGTGGGCTGACGAGACCCGTGCGATTGCCGGTCCCGACCGGGCGCCGCTGGCTCGGGCGCAGCAGGCGGCCAATCTGGCCGGCGTGGGGCGCGCCGTCTACGACGCTCTCCTCGAACATGTCGTCGAGGCCGACGACAAAAGAGAGGCGTCGACCCGACATCGCGATCACCTCGCCTCGACCGTCGCCGAATACGGCGCTGTCGCGGCCAAACTCGACGTCGACGCGCTTGAGGCAGACATAGGCGCACTGCCGTTGAAGTTGCGCGCCGTCGTGACGGCGACGAAGGAGTGGATAGCTTCAAAATCGACAGATCCCAGACCGCTTTTCGAGGTATATGCGGCAGCCGAAGCCCGGAAGGGGCCTCGCGCGCGGCTTCCCCTGACGCCCAACGGACGCGCGCGTCGGCTCGAATGGTCGAACGACGAGCATGGCCTGGCTGGACCTCTCCACTATAGATGGGAGCAGGTCAGCATGCTCCTCAACGATCTGGCGAACGCCGAATGATCGGGACGGTCGACAACTGGCCGGCGCTCTCGTTTCTTGAGGGTCTTCGCCCCGGTTCCGACGAGAATGTCGAATTGGCCTTGCTGGCCTCCTATTCGGCGGATCTGGGATCGATTGGCGCGGCGCTGCTTGCTCTGGCGGGCAAGGACACAGATGCAGGCCGTGGGAGCCCTTCCGACTTCGCGGATGCGGTTGAGCGCCTTCGTGGAAAGGTGCGCATCATCATCCAGCGAGGCCGCTTGGCAAAAATGCGTCGGACACCGCGTATCGCGGCGGTCCTGGACCAATTTGTGCGCGAAGTCGATTTCGATGAAGCGACCCATAGCTGGCATCCCAAGGCAGCCCTCGTGCGCACGCGCGATGCAGGCGGGAGGGCCGGTTGGCGCCTTTGGATCGGGAGCCGCAATCTCACCGAAAATGTGAACCGGGACATCGGATTGCTGCTCCTGTCCGGGGAGAAAGCCGGTGCTTCCATCCCAGGCGCAGAGGATGTGGCGCGTGCGCTGGCCGAGAGGGCGGCGCTCAAGGGCGTGCGGCCTGTTTCATTGGGCGCTGCCGTCGCAAAGGTAGCCTGGCGCGCTCCGACAGGAGTGCGCGTGGAGCGGCTTCGCTGGTCGGATGGAAGCGGGGATATGGCAGTCCCTGTGCCTACGGTAGGAACGGAAGAAGTCGTGGTGGTGAGCCCGTTCATCGACAAGACGTTTCTCGCCCGACAAGCGCCACAGGGCTCGAAACCGACGCGGCGCGTGCTGTTGACGACAATGCGCGAGATCGAGCGGATTGGTCCGCCGCTGGCGGCGTTCGATGATCTGCTCGCGCTGGACGCGCCGGACTATCCCGTCGGCGACCCCGAGCCCGATGCAGAGACGGCCGTTACGGCCTCCGACCGTGATCCGGCTGACGACGAGGAAGAGGAACTTGGCCGTGGCCTTCACGCGAAGTTGCTGTTCATGCGATCGGGACAAAAGCGGCGGTTATGGCTCGGCAGCGCGAACGCGACCATGCGCGCCTGGACTGGCCGCAATGCCGAAGTTACCGCCGAGCTGGTCGTTACGGAGTCGGTCGAGAGGGGGCTGAAAGCCCTTCTCGGCTCAGCCCGGTTGGTTGAGGCGTCTCTCGTGGAATATGCGCCCGACGACGCGGCCCTGGAGGAGGAGGCGCTCGAACGCGCGCGCGCGCAGGTCGCGGCCCGATGGGCGGCGCAACTCGGTTTTGACGATGAGGGCACGCGCCTTGTGCATCGCTCCGATCTCCATCCACGCGGTCCTCATCCGGACGAGCCGGACATCGCGCTCGAGGTGGGCACTCTCTATGGCGAACTGGTTGCGTGGCCCTGCGGGCAAACCACTATGCTTCTGGGACCGATCGCGCCCGCGGAGCGGAGCGAGTTCGTGCGGCTGCGCGTGAGCCGTGGAGAAAAGGGACTCTCCTGGTTGCAACGCGCCCCCGCAGATCCGCCATTTGGGGAAGATCGCGACCGCGCGGCGTTCGTGCGCTTTCTGGGAGCAAGAGGGTTTCTCTTGTGGCTCGCCGGATTGCTGGCGGAGGACGGGCGCCAGGGGGAAGGCGACTGGACGAATGACGAACCACGGGATCGAGCCGCTCCAGGAATGAATCCGGCGCTCGACTCTTCGCTGCCGACATTGGAGGAGATGTTGGCGGCATGGGCGCGTGATCCCCAGAAGTTCCGCGAGATCGAGCGGCGGGTATCCCAATATCTGCCGGCCGTGCTTGAGGAGGCCAGGCAGGACGACCCCCAGATTGCGGAAATGCTGCGCCGCTTCGATGATCTGTGGGGCAAGCTCCGCAGCGGACTCGGGGTTGCCGAGATCAAGGGCAAGCACCGATGAGCGCGCCCAAGCCGTTTCAGAAAGCGGCCGTAGATGCGGCGTTCGCGGCCTTCGCGGACCCTGACGGCCGAAGGCGCTTTCTGGTCGCCGATGAGGTCGGACTCGGAAAAACCGTCGTGGCAAAGGAACTAACTTGCCGCATGACCGATGACGGCCGCCGGCCCCTGACCATCTATTACATCGCCAACGGGCACGCTGTTTCGCACCAGAACAAAAGCCGGGTTGTCGACTTCCTGGGCGAATCTCAACTACAAGATGCGATCAAGACGCCTGATCGGCTTTCGCTGATCGCCGTCGAGAAGCGGCCTGCCACCCCGGTTTTGATCTATGCGCTCACCCCTGCGACCTCGTTTCCGGGTGCGAAGGCTCGCCTGACCGGAGGCCGCAAGGAAGAACGGGCGTTCTTGAAGGTGCTGCTCGAACAGAGCTATCCTTCGTTCGCTCGCAATCTCGACCCCGACATCTTGCGACTTAGTGCGCGCGGCTCTTGGGACTGGGCCGTTACGGAGGCCGAGAAGAAGTTTGCGATGTCGCCACCCGGCTTGCGGCAGAGGTTTCGTGAGGCGCTGGGGGTTGAGTTCGGTGTA
Source organism: Stappia sp. 28M-7 (assembly GCF_014252955.1). Classification (NCBI taxonomy): domain Bacteria; kingdom Pseudomonadati; phylum Pseudomonadota; class Alphaproteobacteria; order Hyphomicrobiales; family Stappiaceae; genus Stappia; species Stappia quadratibracata. Next base: position 77,089 of record NZ_JACMIA010000002.1, read on the forward strand.
CCTGTGCGTGCGATGCTCGACCTGGCGCTTCACGGCGACCCCGCGCGCAGGATCAAGCCGCTCAGGCCGACCACCTTCGTTGGCCGTCTCCGGCGAGCCTTGGCACTGGCGACATTGCGCCATCAACCGCCGGACCTGGTTATTCTCGACGAGTTCCAGCGCTACCGGCAGCTTCTGGACGAGAAGGACGCCGACCCGCTCCTGAAGGCGCTCCTTGAGCCTGAAGGCTCGGCCAGACGTCCGGCGATCCTGCTGCTGAGCGCCACGCCATATCCGTATCTGACCACGCGATGGGAGGAAGCGCGCGGCGCGCTTGCTCACGCAGAGCTTCTGAAACTGATCGAGTTTCTTGCCGGCTCGGACACGCGAGATCGCGCAAGGGATCTCTTCGCGGTTTTTGGGGACAAGTTGCGCGCCATCTCGGCCCATTCCGATGCAAGCCGCCCGGAACTGATGGAAGAGGTAGCGGAAGCGCGTCGGCTTAGGGATGAACTTCGGCAACTCATGACGCCGGTGATGTCCCGCACGGAGCGGGACAGCGTGGCGTCCTCCGATCCGCTCGCCGGCACCAGGTTTCTCCATGCGGACCCGCTGCCTGAGGATTTTCAGGTGTATCGGCATTTGGCGGAGAGCTTCGCCGAGCAAGTGCGCTACGAGGCGTTGCCCTACTGGTCGTCGGTTCCGTTGCCGGCCCAGTCCCTCGGGCCGCGCTATGCGGCGTGGAAGAAGTCCAGGATCAAGGCTGCGCCGAAGCTCACGCGGATGACGCGCGAGCGCCGCAACAAGCTCAACGCTCCGGCCGAATGGCCGGACGCCAAACTTCGTGCGCTGAGCAGTGTTGCTCCGCCCGCATTGTTGTCGTTGCCCTGGGTCGCCCCATCGCTTGCATGGTGGCCGCTTCGCGGGGGGTGGGCGGCGACGGCCGATCCGAAAACCGGGACGGATCCCAAGCTCCTTATGTTCAGTCGGTTCCGTGCAACGCCCCCTAGCGTCGCAGCGCTTCTCAGCTTCGGGGTCGAGGCACGCTGCCTTCCTAAGAAACAGGGGGGATACGAAAAGGCCTACAGACGGCGGCGCTTCAAGCTGGCGGCGATCCCTGGCCCTGTCATGGCGGCGTTTCATCCCTCGCCGTGGTTGATCCGTAACACCGATCCGCTCGCAAAGGCGGGGGCGCCGCTGGCTGCTGTCCGCAAGGAAATTCGCCGGCAGATTCTCGCTGCTTTGCCGAGAGGTATTGTCGAGCGGGACACCGTTAAGGCCCGCCGACGCCACAGATCGATTGCCCGTGTCTTAGCCTCCATCGAACGCATGGCGGGTATTGCGGAGCAGTCGGCGGCGGGATGGAGCAGTGCGATCGGTGATGATCGCGCCGCGCAATCGGCGGTGCGAAAATGGCGCCAGACCCCGCCGATCGACAGGCTTTCGCCGGCCGAGCTTTCCGACCTCGTTGATTACGCCATTGGCGCGCCGGGCGTCGTGCTCGGCCGGGCTCTGCGGCGTCATGATCCGACGATCCTGGATGGCCCGCGATACCCCGAACTGGTCCAGCTCAGTTGGCAGGGCCTGCGCGCCTATCTCGACAACCCGGTCATTTTGTCATCGCTGCCAGGCAGGAATGCGGTCGAGCGGGTCATGGGAGCGGTGGTCGACGGCGGATTCGAGAGCGTTCTGGACGAGCATTTCTGGCTCCGCGCCCAGAATCTCCATGAGGGCGCAGCGGGTCTTTCCAGGGATCTGAAGGCGTCGCTCGGGCTCCGTGCCGGCAGTTTCAGCTTTCATGGGATTGGCGGACAGTCACACAAGATTCCTGTCCGTTGCCATGTCGCCGTCCCGTTTGGCGACGCGGAGGCCGAGCCGGTGGTCAAGGTGGAGGGAGGCGTCGCGCCGGCCGCCCCGGCGCGTCCAGATGAAGTGCGCCGAAGTTTCAACACGCCTTTCTGGCCGCATGTCCTGGCGACTACATCCGTTGGGCAGGAGGGTCTGGATTTTCATCCGTGGTGTTCGCATGTGGTTCATTGGGACCTATCTGTCCCATCCCGGATGATCACATAGACGCTCGCCGGACCGCCTTGTTCATGGCAAGATCGATCCTGCGCGAGGTTCGGGACGGGACGCGGGCATGCTGATCTCTCTGCACAAGCAGGCAACGACGACACCGAAGATCCGGACGGCGATCCAGGCGAGCCCGGAGCCTGCCTGGATGGTCGCCGAACGCTACGGCATCTCGGAACAGACGGTCTGGAAATGGCGCAAGCGCGACAGCGTCCATGACCGGAGCCACACGCCGCATCGGCTTCAGACCACGCTCACGCCGGCGCAGGAGGCCGTGGCGGTGGCGCTGCGCAAGTCCCTGCTGCTGCCGCTCGACGACCTGCTCTCGGTGGTGCGCGAGTTCCTCAACCCGAACGTCTCGCGCTCCGGTCTCGATCGCTGCCTGCGGCGGCACGGAGCGGGCAACCTGCGCGAACTGAAGCCCGCCGCGCCGCGGCCCGCACACAAGCCCTTCAAGGCCTATGTTCCCGGTTACCTCCACATCGACGTGAAATACCTGCCGCAGATGGCCGATGAGGACCGGCGGCGCTATCTCTTCGTGGCGATCGACCGTGCCACCCGTTGGGTCTTCGTGCGTATCTACCCGGCGAAGACGGCAGCGAACGCCCGGCGTTTCCTGCGCGACCTGGACCGCGCCGCGCCGATGCGGATCACCCGAATTCTCACCGACAACGGCAAGGAGTTCACCGACCGGCTCTTCGGCCTGCGCCGCCGCGCCGCCACCGGCAACCACGAGTTCGACCGCCTCTGCACCGAGTTCGGCATCGAACACCGCCTGGCGCCGCCCATGCGACCGCAGACGAATGGTATGGTCGAGCGGTTCAACGGCCGGATCGAGGACATCCTGCAGAGCCACTGCTTCCGCAGCGGCGAGGACCTGGAGCAGACCATCCTGCGCTATGTCCGCCTTTACAACGGCCAGCTGCCGCAGTCCGTCCTCAAGGGCCGAACGCCCATCGATGCGCTCAAGGCTTGGCACCACGAAAGACCAGAGCTGTTCAGGAAACAGCCGTATAATCACGCGGGATGTGACACCTATCCTCCAACCCGCTCGACCTCGAGCAACGCGAAGGCCGCATCCAGCGTTATGCGGGTCTGTCGGTCAGGCGGAAGCTGGCGGAAGAGCTGCGCGACGAAGTGCTTGGCGATCCCACCGTGGATCAAGGCTCTCCCTGGCGATGTGTGGAACGGCACGCGGAGCGCTTTGTCGATAGGAGCGGCCTTCGTCCGTGGTGGGTGCACGACGGCGCCGAAATCCGCCGGCACGTTTTCGAGCGCCCCTTTGGTCGGGACATGCTGCGATTCGCGCAACTTCGGGAACAGCGCATGATCTATCGACTGGCTCTCGGCCAGCCCAACCAGGAAGATTTTATTGACGTGTTGTCGCGCGGCGGGGAAGCGACCCGTGCGCTGCTGCAACCGCTGATCCTGGATTTTTCCGCGATGGGTCTGCGGCAACAACACACGACTGCCCCGGACTCATCGGCCAACGGCCATGGGCAGATGGCGGAGACCGGCGCTCCGGAATTGGATGGCGGTGACATGGCGGCGCCTGCGTTGGCAACCAACCAGCCGATGACCGACGTCGATGCTCAGCAGCGGTTGATGCCTGGGTGATCGAGGCAGACGCGAGGCGGGCCTGTGATGGCTATGCGCTGCCCAAGACCCGCAATTTCATCGCGCGGGTCTCCAGCAAATAGGTTTCGACTCCGGCGAGCAAGTGCAACCCTTCCTCGGTGATCGCCGCCCGTGACAGTCCGGGCTGAATGATGCGGACGTCAAATTCGTAGCGATAGTCCTGCCAGCTAGCTTTCAGCCGCTTGAGGAACGCGGCGTTCCCATGTTCGAAGCGAGAGCTTTGCCCCTTGTCGAGGCGCAGTTTCTCGCGCCTGAGCATATGCGTGAACATACGGTTGGGACGGTCGCGCCAGCGGGCGGACTTTTGGGCCTGCCCGCATACTTCGTAGAGATCTTTCACGCGGGCGCCGGGCGTGTCGGCGCTCGAAAACTTGCAATGATGGAGCGTGACCTGGACAAGGCCCTCGGTGACGCGAAGCGTCACCACATCCGCGATCTCGCCAGATCCATCGTCGTCGAAAATCAGGTCGTAGGCGTCCGCGTCGGCGAGCAGGGTCTCGATGATACGCCGCTGAACGGAATCGGCTCGCTTTTCCGATCCTTGCGATTCTGTTCGGATATTTGTCCCCGACCAGTCCCAAACCTCGATCCGATCTGAAGGATAAGGCTCAACCCGAACACCATCGGGCAAGGCATAGAGATGACTGTAGATCAGCAGAGAGCCGTCTCCGAAATCAATCTGCGGGGAGTCGTCGCCAAAGGATTCCGACAGCGTCTTCACCTTGCCGCCAACCTTGATCGTCGCCTTCGGCCCTGATCGTTGCGGATAGCGGGCGCCGCCTTCCGCGAAAACGATTTCGAACTCGGCGAACTGGGTATCACTGCGCACCGCGAAGCGCAGCGGCCCGGTGGCTTCATGGTCCACGAGTTCGATGTCGCATTCCGCGAACGGTGCGGCAATGTCGTCGAAGCTGATCTCGATCCGGTCCTCGATCTGTGTCAGCAGAGATTCCGGCCAGTGAATTGCGACGGGTGGAACGCTCGGCCTCTCATTGATCTGGCGGGGGCGCATGGCGCTCTTGAAGACGCCATCGGTGGTGATGCCTGGATCGTTGACGGCTGCGCCGATGTCGCTGCACCACTCGACCCAGTCGGTTAGGTCGCGGACCGGGGAGATCGACCAGAACTTTCCTTTGGCCGAGCAGCCGCGCGAGGCCGGCACGCCATCGAGGAAGCCGGTCGCAAAGACGTTGTTCTTGATACGGGATTGCGATTTCGCCGTATCCAACCCGTCGGCGACATCCACGCCCATATACATCGAATAGCGCACGCCACGGCCCTGATGGTGCGTGAGCCCCAGGTTGCGCAGGATGAGGCGATTGAAGCCGTGAAGACTGCGGAAGACTTCCTCACCTTCGACGCGCCGTGTCGTATCACCGCAGACAGCCTTCGCCAGGCGGTCATAGGGGCCTTTGGCCGAGCTGCTGATGTAGAGGAGCCTCTTGTCGGGGTCCCAGTGCATCATATGCAGGTCCCAGATGACGTTGGTCGCATGCTGTGCGCTCGTCCAGCCCGCCTGCTCTTCCGAGCGGGTGACGAAGATGGCCACCCGCTGATGCGGGTTGACCTTCATGCCGAGATAGACGCCGGGGTTGTACAGGTCTTCGGCCCGCAGCGGCTCCCAGGCGTCGCAAGCCGTGCGATAGACCACCGCATTCATCTTCGGCTCGAGCGTCTGCAAGGGAATGTCGCTGAGATCGCCGACAAAGCCCTTGAACATCTCGGCGCGCCGAACCTGCAGGTCGATTTTGGCCGTGCTGAGCGCCTCGACCAGGGCGTTCCAGTCGGCGTCCTCGGCATAGAGTTTGGCGAGCGACCGATCGATGTCGTCCACGCCGGTGTTGGCGATGACGGTGGCGTCGCCCAGGCGCGGATCCTGCCGGGTGAACCGGCCGACGAACTGGATAGTGACGGCGATGCTTTTGTGCGGATCGTGCAGGCCCGCGATCTTCAGTTCCGGGAGATCGAAGCCTTCGCCGAGCATGTCGACGCACACGATGATCCGGCTCTCGAAGCGCCGCAGCGCGGCAAGGTTCGCGCGGCGCTCGCGGATCGACTGCTGGCTGTGAACGATGACCGGACGGAACTCGGGGAACATCGTGCTGTAGAGCTGGTGGAGATCCTTGGCCCGCTCGATCGTCTGGCAACGCGCCATGGCGAGATGATTGAGGCCGGCCTCCAGATCGGCCTGGAGGACGTCGCCGAGCTTCTCGGCGATCGCAAGGTCTGCATCGGGCTGGTCGAGCCCGAACACCGCCTCGAACCGGATCGGCTTGAAATAGCCCTCGGCCTGCGCCTTCTTGAGCGGGTAGGTATAGATGAACTCGCCGTCGACGCGCCGGCCGTCCTCGCGGAAGGGGGTGGCGGTGAACTGGACGATCGGCAGCGGTGGGTCCCGGTCGATGAAGAGGCCTCGGAATCGCGACCAAGTCGGCGCGCCGATATGGTGGGCTTCGTCGATGAACAACGCCGATGCGCGGGCCGCCATCCGCTCCTGAACCGGGGCTTCCGCCCGGCCCGCGATCTGCATCGTGGTGACGACGACGTTGGCGCTGTCGAAGATTTCATCGACGTCGGCCTTGCTGGTCGGGATATGCGAAAGCCGCATGACCAAAGGGAAGGCTGCGGTCTCGTCGAGGCATTTTTGTTGTTTCAGGACGCCGAAGGTCTCAAATTTGCCCGCGATCTGCTCGCGCAGTGCGTCGGTAGGCACCACCACCAGCAGGCGTTCGAACCGCTGGTTGGCATTGAGCGCCAGCATTGTCTCGGTCTTGCCCGTGCCCGTCGGCATGACGATGGTGGCCGGATCCGTCGATCGCGTCGCGTGGGCGAGCGCGGCATGAAGCGCGCCGATCTGTGGGCGCCGCAGGCCAGGCTGCGCGGCCTGACCGTTCACCGCGGCTCGTCCCTCGCGCAGATGAATCGCATCGAGCCAGGAAGCGGAGACAGCCTTCAGACGCTCGGCGCGCGCGGAACGATCCAGCGTATCGACGCTGGTCGGGGGTGCATTCGTCCAGCGGCCTTCACCCAGTTCGAGTGCTTCGGCGATCCGTTCCGGCTCCGTTGCGCCGGGCACGAGAAGAACGAGATCGGCTTCCAACGACGTCGCCGTCTTGGCGCTGATGATCTTCAGAATCTCGCCGTTTTCCAGGGTCGTTTCGTAACCATTGACGCGGCGGACGGCGAAGGGGCGCAGCCGGCAACGCACCCACCGCGCCGGAACCGCCAACTGGCGCACGGGGCTTCCCAGCACCTTGCCATCAATGGCAAGCCGAGCCGGCAGCAGGAGTTCGACCTCGGGATTGAAGAGATCGTCCTGGTTGGAGGCGGTGGGACGCTTGCGGGTGGCCATCGTGTCTCCCTCCGTCAGGCCGCCACCGTCTGGGGCGAGGGCGAGACGGCGATCACCGTTCCCCTCGTCATCAGAACGATGAGCCCGCGCTCGGCGCCAGTCATGTCGAGATAGGCGCGCACCTGAGCCCGATAGTGGTCGAGCGTCTGACCATCGGGATTCACGTCGCTCTTCCAGTCGACGACCACGATCGGCCGGCCACTCTCGCCGATAGTCAGCGCGTCCGCGATCCCGGCCGTTGCGGATTCCACGCCATCGGAAGACTGTGCGGCATAGACGGGAAATTCGGCGAGAAGATCCGGCCGCAGGGTCGCGATGTCAGGCAGAGCCAAGGTCCGGGTCACACAGGCCGCCAGTTCCTGCGCCGACAGCCCCGTGGCCGGGTCGGCGACCGGAGACTGGCCGAGGGAGCGGATAAGGTCGTCAGCCCGTTCGGTCAGGGCGGCTCCTGATTCTGGAGTTTCGCCGGTCAGCACCTCTTCCATAAGCTTGTGGAGGATCAGCCCGCGCTCGCGGCCACCCTGCACGAGGGCGGCGGCTTCCAACTCTGGGGGCTGATCGTCGGCCGATCCCGTCCAGAGCGCGGCTTCTTCTTCCCGCAGCACGGTCCCGGCGGCGTTTTCGTCACGGCTGGGCGCGAGCCAGGTCAACCGCGTGTGCGCGGCCGCGATGGCTTCGGCTTCGGCGGCGAAGCTCACGCGCGTCTGGGTGTTGCCCGCGCCCGCACCTGCGGCCGTGAGACCGGCAGGCAGGTGAGAGACGTCCAGGACGGGGAGGTCGGCGAGCGACAGATCGACGAGACCGATCCAGGCCGATTTCGACGGTGCGGCGTCGAGCCGGGGCAAGACGAGGAGTTCGCGGGCGCGGGTGGCCGCGACATACCAGAGCCGGATGCGTTCGCGGTCCAGCTCCTCCTTTTCCGCCTGGCGCGCGGTTTCGTAGCCCTCGGGCACGACGCCGAGGACCGGGCAATAGAAGGTCTCGGTCTGGCGGTCGATGACGGCGCTGTCGGGCGCCATGACGCCGGTCATGGTGTTGACCGGAATGACGATCGGCCATTCCAGTCCCTTGGCCGCATGCATGGTGAAGAGCGCGACCGCTTCCTCCTGCGCGTCGGGCCGTCCCTCGACGGCACGGGCCTCATCGGACCACGCCGCTGTCATAGCCTCGGCGAAGGCGCGCAAACCGCGCACGGCGTAGCCGGTCGACAGGCTGAGATAGAGATCGACATTAGCGAGCGCGCGCTCGGCCTGGCCGCGATGGCGCTCGAAGAGGAGCGGACGGACGCGCAACACGTCCACGCCTTGCGAGAGCAGCTCGTGCGGGGTCGTGCTGTTGCCGCGCCGGGAGAGCGATTGCAGCCGCTCGATGACGTCGCGAGCGAGCGGGTGCGCGATGACGGCAGGGTCGATGCTGAGATCCAGGCGCGGAATCCGATCCGGCTGTTCCTCCGACCGCGGAAGTCCCCAGATGATGTCCAGCAGCTCTTCTTCGGTGAGGCCGACCAGAGGCCCGCGTAGGAGCGCACCGAGCGCCAGGGTGTCACGGCGATCCGCCAGAACGCGGGTCAGCGCGATCAGGTCCTGGATCTCCTGGCGGCGGAACAGTCCCTTTCCGGCTTGGGTCGCCACAGGGATACCGCGGCGCTCCAGGGCTTCCTCATAGCGCCACAGCTCGGCGCCGGTTGGCGCCAGCAAGGCGATGTCGCCCGGCTGGCAGGGGCGCTCCGCGCCACTTCGACGGTCGATGATGGAGTGGCTCTCGATCAGCCGGGCGCACAGCTCGGCGATGGCGTCGGCTTCGGCGTCGCGCTGCTGTTCGGCGCTGGCCTTGCCGTTTTCATCGGCCACGGCGATATCGAGGGCCGCCACGCAAAGGCCGCTCCGATCGTCATGGAACGGGTCGAGAGCGGTGAAGCCCGGCTGGCCATCGGCCGAGAGCACGGCCTCGAAGCGCTCGTTGACGAAGGTGAGGATCGAGGCGCAGGAGCGGAAGTTCGTGGAGATCGACAGGAGGCTGCCGGGGTCCTGGGCGCGGAAGGCGTCGCGCGCCTGCACATAGGCGCCGACATCGGCGCCCCGGAAGCGATAGATCGCCTGCTTGGGGTCGCCGACCAGGAAAAGCGCACCTGGCCGGATTTGGAACCGGGTCCAGTCGGCATCGCCATCGACCGGCTCGCCGCACAACCGCCAGAAGATTTCGGTCTGGAGGGGATCGGTGTCCTGGAACTCGTCGACGAGGACATGGGCGAAACGCTGTCCCAGAGCACGGCGCACGGCATCATGGTCGCGCAGCAAGTCGCGCGCGGCGAAAATCAAATCGTCGAAATCGAGCTGGGCACTGGCGCGCTTGTGCTCGCGATAGCGTTGCAGGATCGGGCGCGCTTCGTCGATCAGCGCCGCCAAGGCATGGCTGGAGGCGGCCTGCGTCAACCCAACCCAGGCGTCGCAGCAGGTGGTATAGTGGGTCTCGGCGGCGGCGTTCAGCCGGTCGCCGTCAGCCTTGGAGAGACCCGCCTGCTTGGCCGCGGCAGCCCACTTCCCCTTCTTGCGGTAGGTGTAAAAAGCGCCATCCTTCTTGCAAAGCTCCGGGTGGGGCCGCGCGGTCAGGAGGCGGACGAGGCCCGCAGGCGTCGCGGGATCGGGACCGTTCGCCAAGGCAGTCGCCATTTCGGCCAGCCGCCCGACGATCATCACCGTTTCCGGCTCGGCCGCCACCACACCATCCATGAAGCCAGCGAAATCCGCGGCGGCCTGCCGGAACGCCGTCAGGTGGCCGTCAAGCGGGGAGACGGGCGGGGCCGCGAGCGTGGGGCGGCGGCGCAAATTCTCGGCGATCTTATGGATGAGCGCCACGGTTTCGGCGGGGCTGTGCAGCACCATCTCGGCCAGGATGCCGCCCTGGCCGCCGGACAGGCGTTCGCGCAGCCAGCCATCAACAATCTCGAGGAAAGTGAGATCGGCCTGGTTGCGATCCATGACACCGGCGCCGGGATCAATGTCGGCCTCTGCCGGATAGGGCTTAATGAGGCGCTGGCAGAAGCCGTGGATGGTCGAGCAGGTGATCTCGTCGATCGCGGCGCTGGCGGCGAGAAGATTGTCGCGATGGGCCTGGTTCAGCCCATCGGGCAGCGCCACGCGCAGTTCGGTTGCGATCGTGCCGGTCGAGAGGTCGGCGACGAACTCCCGGACACGCGACAGCAGCTCGCTCGCGGCGAGTTCGGTGAAGGTGACGGCGGCGATGGAACGCGGCGCGACACCTTCTGCCAACATCGCGGCGATGCGGCCGGCCATGACGGCGGTCTTGCCCGAACCCGCGCCGGCCTCGACCAGGATCGAGCGATCATGCAGGCTGATCGCATCGCGGCGCGCGCTGTTGTCCTTCAGCACTTTGGACACGCTGCTCATCATTCCGCCTCCCAGACCTGAGCGACTTCACCAAACCGCTGCGTCGCGGCGGGCATTTTACGTTTGCAATAAGTGGCGCTGGCGTTGGCCGGCAGGGCGAAGGCCAGATCGTCATAGTCGCCGCCGGTATCCGGGCCAGGCAGGGCGGCGCCGCCGGCGAGACTTGCCCTTGCCGCGCGCAGATAGCCTGTGATCTCCGCCAGCACGGCCTCGGGATCGTCAAGCTGAAGATCGACGGGCTCACGCGGATAGAGCAGCGAGGCACTGATGGCGACGTCGTCGCCGAGGAGCGCCTTCACCGCGAAGGCATAGAGGCAGCGCTGAAGCTCGCGTCCGCCGTTCAGCCGGATCTCACCGCGCGGCGGGCGGCCGGTCTTGTAGTCGCGTACCAGCGCGCGCTTCCCGTCGCCCGAGATGTCGAGTCGGTCGATATAGCCGGCGATGTTGAAGCCCGTGTCAGGGATCGTGACCGGCGTGGTCGTATCCCAAGGCGTTTCCGCGTCAGATTTCGGTTCCGAGCCGCCGAAGGGAACCTCACCGTAGGAGCGTGCGCCCGGCAGGACATCATCGCCATAGGACAGGGCGCGGCCCGCCATCACGCGAGCGTCGTCGAGGGTGCGCCCCCAGATGACGGCCGGCGGAACCGGACGCTCGCTCTCCCAATCGGCGGCGACGGCCTGGGCTGCCTGCGCCACCGCCGTGTCAATGGTTCCCGCGTCGGCGGAGGCAAGACGGCCTTCAGTTTCGAGGGCGCGCAAGGCGCGATCGAGAACCATGTGGACGAGATCGCCGATCCCGAGCGCATCGAGCACGAGCGGTTCGGCGCTGCTCTGCGGTTCGCGCCATCCGAAGGCATAGACCCACACGAAGCTGAGTGGATTGCGCAGCAGGCGGCGCAGCGAGCTGGCCGACTGGGTCCGGCCGAGGATGGCGAGAACGAGCGGATGATCGGCCCGCACGAGCCCGTCATGGGGGGTGATCTCCGCCTGCCGCCAGTCGCGCCAGCAGCTCTGCGCACCGACCGCTTGCGGATCGGCGGCGAAGTCCTCGGGCCGGGCCATTAGGCGGTCGGTTTCGCTGAAGGCGTGCGCTGGCGTCGCATTGCGGCGCAGATAGGTTTCGTCGCCACGTCCGGCGAGCAGGGGGCTGCGGCCCAGCAGACGCCCGTCGCTGTCGCGCCGGGCGCGCGAGAGAACGACGGTATCGGCCGTCGTGGCGAGGATCGTCTCGAAATCGCGGCGGTCGGCGAGATTGACCGGCAGCGGATCGAGCACCGGGGTCGGGATGATATGGTCCGGGATAAGGCGGTCCTCGGCGATCCCGCGCGGCCAGCGCGAGGAATTGAGGCCGAGGAGTCGCACGAAGCGGCGGGGCGACGCGGCGAGCGCGCTGGCGGCCATCCAGGCGACGCAGACGCACGCTTCCAGCCCGTCGTCCTGCTTAAGGGTTTCCAGCGTGGAGTCGATCGAGGCGGCGGGGCCTGCGAGCAGAGCCTTGCGCCAGATCGCCAGCGCGCGGCCCTTGAGGAAGGCTCCTCCGATCTCGCTGGCGGCGTCCGGTCCTTTGGCCAGAGTCTCGACCGCAGTGCGCAGCGCCGCAACGTGGTCGGCGCCGTCGGGCCAGTCTTCCGGCGTCAAGCGGACCAGCAGGCGGTTCCAGGCACTCGGCGTCGAGAGCGGCGCATCGGTCGGCAGGACCCGCAGCCAGCCTTCGGGCAGGGTCTCGAATGGCCCGCTGTCCCGGCAGAGCGCCGCGAGACGCCGCAGCCGGGATTGCGACAGACCGCGCACCACGATGTCGGCCAGCGCCGCAGCCGACTGGCCCTCGCGAGTAGTGACGGTGCGGACGCCGTGGACGAAGTGCAGGTCGATGTTGGCGTCGGCGCGCAGGGCCAGGAAATGATCGTCATAGTCGGCGGGCGATGCGGTCGCGATGGCGATCTCCGAGGGCGAGACGCCAGTTGCGAGCAGACTGCGCGCCCAGCGCATCGCCTCGATGGCCTCGTGATAGGCGGTCGCCGCGCTGACGGCGCTGATCCCTGGCGTCTGCGCCGGTGCGCGCGTGATCCTGACGCCCGTGCCGTCCAGCCATGCCGGAACGCTTCTCGGGCCGGCTGTCCACTGCACCGGGATATGGGCGGTGAGGGCCTGGAGTAGCGGCCGCCAGCAGGGCGAGAGTTCGGTAAGGCCGACGATTTCCATGGGGCCGAGGACCGCCATCGCATGAGCAACGCGGGCGGTCGCGGCGGTGACGATGTCGAGAGGCCGCATCATGCCGGGCGGAAGCTGGTCGAGGACAGCCGCTTCCAGGCGCGCGATAGCGTCGAGACGCGAATGATCTGCCGCGCGCGCGGCAAGATCGATGCCCGCGCGCCAGGCTTTGTGGAGCGTATCGGCTGCCGCGTCGATCATGCCGGGAAGCGCCTTGATGCTCTCCAGCTCGCCCATCTGCGTGGCGGGCAAGGCTGCCTGGATGGCAGCGCGCAGGCTCTCGTCATCGATAGGGCGGGTGAAGCCGCCCGCCAGCCGGACGGCGGCCTGCTCGAAGGACATGATCTGGACGCCGTGGCGACCATCACGGCCCGCCGCCAGGCGGCTCTCCCGCATGGCGAGGCGGCCGTTAACGATCAGGGTGGATCGATGCGCATTGGTCATGGCTGATCTCCATCTCCGGGCGCGTTCTCGGTCGACCGTTGGGGCGATGCGGATGCGGGGGCGGTGTTCACCGCCGCGCTAAAGCTCAGGCTGACCACCACCCTCGGGTGCCCGGTGACATATCGGCATCGCATTGCGATCACCCCGCCATTGACTATCATCGCCGTGATGCATATACGAAGTATACACACGCCTTGTCAAGGTATGTATAGTTTCTAACCGCATGAGGGCTGCAAGTGCGCTGGGGAGTCGAACAACGGCTTGAGTTTGTCGAGTTCCGCCTGTTCTGGGAGGGTGCGATCAACCGCGCCGATATTGTTGATTTTTTTGGCGTTTCTGTTCCGCAGGCGTCGAAGGATCTGACCCTCTACCAAGAACGCGCGCCGGGCAATATGGTGTACGACACACGCGGCAAGCGCTATGTCGCGGCCGAGAGGTTTGTTCTACGCTTCCTCGATCCTGACCCTTATGTGTACCTTGCCCAGCTCCGCTCTGTCGCAGAAGGGACCGTCCCGGCCCATGATTCGCTGATAGCGGTGCTGCCAAACACCGATGTGGCACTTACGCCCAAGCGCGACATCGATATCGAGGTTCTAAGGAATGTCCTCGATGCCACCCGCGAAGGTGCTTCGCTGGACATCTATTATCAGTCGATGAACCGGTCGCGGCCTGATCCGATATGGCGCAGGATCACACCGCACGCCTTTGGCTACGACGGCTTCCGCTGGCACGCGCGGGCGTATTGCCATCTTGAGCACAAGTTCAAGGACTTTCTGCTGCCGCGCATCCTCGATGTAGGGCGAAAGGACAAACCCGGAGCTTCCGGGGATGAGGACTGGCTCTGGAACAACTTCTTTGATGTCGTCATCGGCCCACATCCCGATTTGACGGAAAGCCAGAAGAAAGTTGTCGCCAAGGATTATGGGTTCGAGCATGGCAACGGCACGCTGTCCATCCGCTACGCAATGCTGTTCTATGTGCTTAAACGACTTGGCCTGCTTGGCGATGCCGCAAAACAAAGTGCCCGTACACAGCACATCGTTACAGTGAACCGGAAGGAAACCGAGGCAGCGTTGAAACAGGCGGAATATCAGCTATGACCGCATTTGGGGGACACGTCGGCTAATGGGGGCGAGACTCGAAGATATCAAGAACGGCGCGTCAGTCCGCGGCATTGCGTCCGCGCAGCCGGTTCAGGTTGTGTCCGTCGACTGGATCGGCGACCAAGCCATTAGCGTCGTCTTCCGCGATCACAGTGGAACCGTTGCCGAATCCATTCTCTATCGAGACGACGAACACCGGCTCGAAGTCGAGAAAACGGGCCGCCCCTGGTCTTTCGATGCCGACGGCGCATTGCTGCGGCTGGTCACGGAAGCCAACCGGATCAAGCTTGCGCATTATTTCGACCCCTATCTCGCGATCCATACCAGCCTGGTCGATCCGCTGCCGCATCAGATTTCGGCCGTCTATGGCGAGATGCTCCCCCGCCAGCCGCTGCGCTTCCTCCTCGCCGACGATCCCGGCGCGGGCAAGACGATCATGGCTGGCCTTCTCATCAAGGAACTCATCGCGCGCAGCGATCTCGAACGGTGCCTCGTCGTCGCACCTGGCAGCCTGGTCGAGCAGTGGCAGGACGAGCTCGGCCAGAAGTTCAATCTGGAATTCGACATCCTCACGCGCGACATGATCGAGACGTCGCGATCCGGCAATCCGTTCTCCGACCGCAACCGGCTGATCGTGCGTCTCGACGTCCTGGCGCGCAATGAAGAGCTCCAGGACAAGCTCATGAGCGCGCAGGAATGGGACCTGATCATCTGCGACGAAGCGCACCGCATGTCGGCCACCTATTTCGGCGGTGAAGTGAAATACACCAAGCGCTACCAGATCGGCCAGAAGCTCGGCCAGGCCTGCCGCCACCTGCTGCTGATGTCGGCGACACCGCACAACGGTAAGGAAGAAGACTTCCAGCTCTTCATGGCTCTGCTTGACGGTGACCGTTTCGAGGGCCGGTTCCGCGATGGCGTCCATTATGCCGATACAGAAGACATGATGCGGCGGCTGACCAAGGAGGAACTGCTTAAATTCGATGGCCGACCGCTGTTTCCCGAGCGTCGGGCCTACACTGTCAAGTATGAGCTCTCCGAGGGTGAGGCCGCGCTTTATACGGCGGTCACTGAGTACGTGCGGACCGAGATGAACCGCGTGCAGCGCTTTGCCGAGGGCGACGGCAAGAGGCGGAACAATGTTGGCTTCGCCTTGCAGATCCTCCAGCGCCGCCTGGCGTCTTCGCCGGCCGCAATCTACCAGTCGCTGAAGCGCCGCCGCGAGCGTCTGGAAAGCGAGCTCGGCGAGGCGCGCCTTGCTACGAAGGGCCGCCGGGCTAGCTTCGACGAGCGGGCGGTCAATGCCGACGTCCTGCGCAACATCGAGGAATATGGGCAGGAGGAGATCGACGAGCTCGAGGACCTGATCTCCACCGGTGCGACGACCGCCGAGACTGTGGAGCAGCTCGCTCTTGAGGTCGAGACGCTGAAAAGCCTCGAAGCCATGGCGCTTGGCGTGCTGCGTTCCGGCGTGGACACGAAATGGAGCCAGCTCAACCGCATCCTCGACGATGATTTGATGATCGACTCGGCCAAGAACCGCCGAAAGCTGATCATCTTCACCGAACCGAAGGATACCCTGAACTACCTGCTCGAAAAGGTGCGCGCGCGTCTTGGCAATCCCGAAGCGGTGGATGTGATCCACGGTGGTGTATCACGCGAGGAACGCCGGAAGGTGGTCGAACGCTTCATGCAGGACAAGGACCTGCTCGTGCTGATCGCGAACGATGCCGCCGGCGAAGGCGTCAACCTCCAACGCGGACATCTGATGGTCAATTACGACCTGCCTTGGAATCCCAACAAGATCGAACAACGCTTCGGGCGCATCCATCGCATCGGCCAGACGGAGGTTTGCCACCTCTGGAACCTAGTCGCGGCCGACACGCGCGAGGGCGAAGTCTATGCCCGCCTCCTCGAAAAGCTGGAGGCTGCGCGCGAGGCCCTGGGTGGGCGCGTCTATGACGTGCTTGGCGAATTGTTCGAGGGCACCGCACTCAAGGACCTTCTGTTCCACGCGATTCAGTATGGCGAGCAGGACGAGGTGAAGGCTCGCCTTCTGCAACAGGTCGATGGCGCGGTCGACCAGACGCACCTGCTTGAGCTGCTTCGACGCCGGGCTCTGACTAACGATACCATGCCCGAAGCCAAGGTCGAGGAACTGCGGCTTGAGATGGAACGGGCCGAAGCACTGCGCCTTCAGCCGCATCACATCCAGAGCTTCTTCGTTGAGGCATTCCAGCATCTCGGCGGCCGCCTCAAGCGCCGCGAGGAGGGACGTTGGGAAGTGACTCATGTGCCGGGGCGCATCCGCGAACGCGATCGGCAGATCGGCACCGGCGCGCCGATTCAAAAGCAGTATGAGCGGATCTGCTTCGAAAAGGGCCTGATCAACCAGCAGCCGGTAGCGGCCTTCATCTGTCCTGGGCACCCGCTGCTAGAAGCGGTGATTAGCCTGATCCGCGAGCAGTATGAGCAGATCATGCGACAGGGCGCGATCCTGGTCGATGATACTGACCCGGGCGATAGCCTCTCGGCGATCTTCCTTCTGGAACACACGGTGCAGGATGGACGGATGACGAGCGGCGGCAAACCGAATGTGATCTCGCAACGCCTCCAGTTCACCGCGATCGACAAGGCGGGTGATGCGGTCAACGCTGGTATCGCGCCGCATCTCAACCTTCGCCCCGCAACTACCGAAGAGATCGAGGCCGTCAGCGACCTGCTGGATGAGGATTGGCTGACGAGTGAGCTGGAGAAGACAGCCATCCGCTTCGCCACCGTGGAGCTGGCACAGGGGCATGTCGCGGAGATCAAGGCCCGCCGCCTTCCGGAGATCGACAAGGTCGAACAGGAGGTTCGCGCCCGGCTCAAGAAAGAAATCAATTACTGGGATTCCCGGGCCTTCGAGCTGAAAGAGGAAGAGAAGGCCGGCAAGAAGGCACGGCTGAGCTGGCAAAATGCCCAGCGACGCGCCGAGGAACTGGCCGAGCGCCAGAAGCGCCGAATGGACCAACTGGAGCGGGAGCGGTTCATCACTTCGCAGCCACCCCGCGTGCGTGGCGGGATGGTGGTCATTCCGCGAGGTCTTCTTGTCGCTCGTCAATCACCAACCGTACCCAACCGCTTCGCCGAAGACCCGGCGGCGCGGCGCGCGATCGAACTCGCCGCGATGGAAGCGGTCATGACCGCAGAACGCGCGCTCGGGCATGTTCCTGTCGACGTCTCCGCACAAAAGATTGGCTACGATATCGCGTCGCACGATCCGAAATCGGGGCACCTGCGCTTCATCGAGGTCAAAGGACGCATCGACGGCGCTGACACCGTGATGATCACGCGGCAAGAGATCATCACTTCGCTGCACGAGCCGGAGAAGTTCATCCTGGCGATCGTCTCCGTCAATGGCGGCTTCGCTCATGCGCCGCGCTATGTGCGCGGCCCGCTCGTCGAGCGGGAGCCGTCGTTCCTCGAAACCGCGATCCAGTTCGACCTCCGACGCCTGCTGGAGCGGGCGCGAGAGCCGGCATAAAGGGGGATCACATGAGGCAGACTGCTGAGAACATTTCCGTGCATGACGCTGAGCAGCGCATCTTCGTGCAAATCGCGTCGCAGGTCGGGCTTGTTGTTCGCGGTCCCGACATTTTCCGTGAGCTGCAAAAGCGAGTTTTGAGGTGGGGATTCGATCCCGGCAGAAACCTGAGAAATATTCCCGCCGGCGCTTGGGATGGGGATTCCTTTGAGATTGATCAGGACAATTCTGAACAGGCCGAGGCGATCAAGCTGGAAGAGCCTCGGTATTGGGCGTTCAGACTGCGCGAGCGACTCAAAGATACGTCGCGCATCTGGACTACCGAGGTAGGTATCGCGGAACGGAGCGCCACGGAAGCAGTTTTCGGAGTTCGTCTCATCGGCGCACAGCGGGGAAGCGCCGAGCCGATTCCTCGCTCGATACCCAATTTCGTTCGTGGCGTTGCATTTACGCAGGACGCCTATCTTGATGGCCGCCCGACATCGGCTGATCCGTGGCTCGTGGAGTCAGAACAGGATGTCGATGAGCTTGTAGCCTTTCTGGAAGCGCCGCATCGCCATCATCCCGTCGTCGTCTTCGCTACACCAGAGGGAAGCGAAAACGCCGACGAGACGGCAATTCCTGTCCCCCCCTTCATCCGAAGGACGGTCGGATTTGTGCATGCGGTTGTCATTACATCCGAAGCGGCATTCTCTTTGACGAACCGCGTGGGGCGAGAGTTCTCGGTCTATCGGCAGGCAGTTCGAACCTACAATCCCGGCTTTAGCCCAGACGCGCATCTCCCGACCGACCATCCAGTCGCGACTGCCGCACGCATCGCCGACTGGGGAGATAGTGTCGGCTCAACCTTTGCGGATTTCCTCGTTGAGCAGGCCCTTCGGATCACTCGCCCGCGCGACGTTCTCGAACGGGAGCAACCGTCGTTTCAGCACGTCAAGCGCATTGCGGCGCAACGGGCTCGCGAAAGCGCCTCCGCCGAAGGGCAAGGCGACGCCGAGCTTTTGCGGCTTGCAGACGAGGAGTTGCGCGCAGCGAAGCAAGAGGCCGAAGCCAGTCTTGAGCTGGCGCTTAACGCCGACGCCGAGCGGCAACAGGCTCTGTCGGAATTGCGGCAGATTAAGGCGAGCTATATGGCGCTCCAAGCACGCCTTGATGCGGTGCTTTCAGAGCACCCGAAGAGCGCAGAGCCGATTTTTCCGGACAGCTTGGACGAGATCGAGACCTGGGCCCAAGCTCACTTGAGTGGCCAAGTGGAGCTGCATCCCAAGGCGATCAAGGCTGCGAGGGGTTCAGATTTCAAGGATGTCGCACTTGTCTACAACGCGCTCCTGATGATGCGGAATCTCTATGTCCCCATGCGCCGCACCGGCGGTATCGAGCACAAGAATGCTTTTGAGCAAAGGCTCGGGGAGCTTGGTTTGGAAAATACTCCATGCTTTGCCCAAGAAAACAAGGCAAAGAACTTTGGAGGAGCATATTTCGTTCGTTATCAGGACTCTACGCGCGAGCTTGATTGGCATCTGAAAGGCAGCAACAGCCGCGATGGACGGCTGGGCTTCCGCCTATACTATTTCTGGGACGCTGAGACCGGCCGCGTTGTCGTCGGGTACTTTCCCGGACACCTCAAGAACGACATCACGTAGGGCCACAATGACATACAAAAAGAAACTCATCGAAGTCGCCATTCCACTCGAAGCGATCAACGCGGCGTCGGCGCGTGAGAAGTCGATCCGGCATGGGCATCCGTCCACACTGCATTTGTGGTGGGCTCGGCGACCGCTGGCGGCATGCCGGGCTGTACTATTCGCCCAGCTCGTCGACGACCCTTCTTCTCGCGTCGGTGAACTGCTCGCCGATTCGCAACTCCGCGCTCAGGCGGAGGCGGAGCTACCGGAGCGCCTAACCGCCTGGGAGAACAGCAAGGCCTCGGCGCAAGGAGCGGCAGCCAACGCGCCAGAGCCGACGCTGGAGGATGTGGCGGTCGAGATCGAACGCAAGCGGCTCTTCGCAATCATCGAGGATTTGGTGAAGTGGGAGAACTCGACCAACGAGGAAGTGCTGGAACGCGCCCGGGTCGAAATCCGCAAGAGCTGCGGCGGCGAACTGCCCCCGGTCTATGACCCGTTCTCGGGCGGCGGGTCGATCCCGCTCGAGGCGCAGCGGCTGGGCCTGCCCGCCTATGGGTCGGACCTGAACCCTGTGGCGGTGATGATCGGCAAGGCGATGATCGAGATCCCGCCGAAGTTCAAGGACATGCCCCCCATCCACCCCGGCATCAAGGAGCGGTCGTTCTACCGCAACGCCGAAGGGCTGGCCGAGGATGTAAAATACTATGGCGAATGGATGCGCGAGAAGGCACGCGAGCGCATCGGGCACCTCTACCCGCAGGTGGACCTGCCGAAGGAGTATGGTGGCGGCAAGGCAACGGTGATCGCCTGGATCTGGGCGCGGACGGTGCCGAGCCCGGACCCTGCGTTCTCGGATGTGCAGGTACCGATCGCGTCGAGCTTCCTGCTGAGCTCCAAGCCGGGCAATGAGGTTTGGATCGAACCACTTATCGACAAGTCGTCAAAAACGATCACTTATCGCATCCGGCACAAGGGGACCAAGGCTGAAATTGCAGCTGCGAAAGACGGCACCAAGGCGGGACGCGGAGCGAACTTTCGCTGCATCATGTCGGATACGGCAATCACTCCGAAGCACATCACCTCCGCCGGCAAAGCCGGTCATATGGGCCAGACACTTATTGCCATAGTGGCTGAGGGCAAAGGTGGGCGCGCCTATGTTGCGCCTTCCTCTGCTCATGAAGCCGCCGCGCTTGAGGTTAAGCCAAGCTGGAAGCCGGAACAGCTCCAACCCGAGAACCCGCGTTGGTTTTCGCCGCCCGCATACGGCATGGAATCATTTGGTGATCTGTTCACAGATCGGCAGTTGATGGCACTGAACACGTTCAGCGATCTGGTGAACGAGGTGCGGGCACAGATCGAGAGTGACGCGGTTGCGGCAGGAAGCTCCGCCGACTCTACTCCGCTCCGCGATGGTGGTAAGGGGGCCAAGGCTTATTCTGAGGCAGTGAGCGTCTATCTGGCATTCGCTATCGACAGATTGGCGGATGCAGGAAGCTCAATTGCGACTTGGTCCTCGTCAGGATTCATTCGCTTCACGTTCGCAAGACAGGCAATCCCGATGACTTGGGATTTTGCCGAGTGCAACGTCATGAGTGATAGCACAGGCAATTTCATGGGTGCGGTTGATTGGGTCTGGAAGGCATTACTTGGGTTCGGCCCAAACGCCGCCGGGTCCGCGATCCAGCATGACGCTCAAAACGTCGTTCTTCCTGCTGGTGCTGTGGTTTCCACGGACCCGCCGTACTATGACAATATCGGATATGCCGATCTCTCCGATTATTTTTATGTTTGGCTGCGTCGAAACATTAAAGATGTTTATCCGGCGCTGAGCGGAACCATTGCAGTTCCAAAAGCCGAAGAGCTCGTGGCGACACCGTATCGCCACGGTGGAAAGGCAAATGCTGAAACTCATTTCCTCGGTGGAATGACTGCCGCGATATCAAGTCTTGCCAGTCAGTCTTCGCCGGATTTCCCTGCGACCATCTATTACGCGTTCAAGCAGAGTGAGATCGAACAGGATGGTCTGGCTTCCACAGGATGGGCAACGTTTCTTCAAGCGGTGATTTCATCTGGCTATGCAATAGTCGGCACGTGGCCTGTGCGCACTGAACGAGCAGCAAGGACAATTGCTACTGGCACCAATGCCCTCGCCAATTCGGTCGTCCTCGTCTGCCGCAAGAAGGACGGCGCGGCCGACACGATCACCCGCGCCGAGTTCATCCGCGCCCTGAAACGCGAACTGCCCCCGGCCATCGCCGAGCTTCAGGCGGCCAACATTGCGCCTGCCGACATGCCTCAATCGGCCATCGGCCCCGGCATGGGCGTGTTCTCGCGCTACAAGTCGGTCCTAGAATCCGACGACAGCCCGATGAGTGTGAAGACCGCGCTTCAGCTCATCAATCGGGAACTCGACGAATATCTCGGCGGCATCCAGGGCGAGTTCGACGCCGACACCCGTTTCGCCATCACCTGGTTCGAGCAGCATGGCATTGGCAAAGGCGATTACGGCGTGGCCGATAACCTCGCCCGCGCGCGCGGCATCTCGGTCGAGAGCGTTAAGCACGCCGGCATCGTCGAAAGCGCCGCCGGCAAGGTTCGCATCCTCGCCCGCGATGAACTCGACGACGATTGGGAGCCGGAGGAAGACCGCCACCTGACAGTGTGGGAGTGCCTCCAGCATCTCGTCCGACAGCATGAGAAGGACGGGATATCTCACGATACCGCCGTTCTCTTAAAGAAGGTCAACACCAGGGCCGAGGCGGTGAAGGACCTCGCCTACTGCCTCTACGACATCAGCGCCAACAAGCGGAAAGATGCGAAGGAAGCCACGGCCTACAACGCGTTGATCGCCGACTGGGCGGAACTGACCCGGCAGGCGGCGTCGATCCACGACACGAGCGGCGATCGCCAGATCCGGCTGGACATTTAAGGGGGAACGGACGTGGCCAAGAGTACACGCCAATATGTATTTGAGGGAATGGAACTGCTGCCATCGGCGCTCATTCCCTTCGTCGAAAAGCGGCTGGAAAGCTCGATCACGGGTCACTGGCAAGTGGAAGTGGTTCAACGTGTCCAGGGCCTGAGGCCAAACTCCGCCGGTGAAGTCGGCTGGGATCAGCAGGGATTGCTGAAGGCGATGATGGCCTTCTGGAAGGACGCATTCGCGACCGTGCTCGGCCACCCTGAACGGTCATATGTGTCCGAGCTGCTCGAAGTCCGCAACAAGCTCTCGCACAATGAAAACTTCACCTACGACGACGCCGAGCGTGCGCTCGATTCCATGCGCCGGCTGATGGAAGCGATCAGCGCCGGCGAAGTCGCCGCACAGCTTTCCAAGATGCGGGATACCATCCTGCGCACGAAGTTCACCGAGCTTCAGCGCAACGAGGAGCGCCGCAAGACCCAGCGCCTCGAAATCTCCGTAGAGACCGTGGCCGGTCTGCTCCCATGGCGCGAGATCGTTGAGCCCCATCCCGACGTGGCCACCGGAGAGTTTCAGCAGGCAGAGTTTGCGGCCGACCTCGCCAAGGTCCACGCTGGCAGCGCCCCGGCCGAATATCGCGATCCCAAGCAGTTTTTCAGCCGGACCTATCTGACGGAAGGTCTGAGCACGCTCCTGGTTGGCGCGGCCAAGCGGCTATCGGGCAGCGGCGGAGATCCCGTTGTCGAGCTGCAAACCAACTTCGGCGGCGGCAAGACGCACTCGATGCTGGCCCTCTATCACATGGCCGGTGGTACACCGGTTCAGGACCTGTCGGGACTGGACCGGTTGCTGGATAAGAACGGGTTGAGCGTGCCCGCGGGCATCAACCGCGCGGTGCTGGTCGGCACATCGCGGGGACCACAGGACGTTCTCAATGCTGAAGGCGGCCGAAAGATCCGCACAACCTGGGGCGAGCTCGCATGGCAGCTTGGGGGCGCGGAGGCCTTCGACATGGTCGCGGAGAACGATGCCAGCGGCATCGCTCCCGGTTCGAACCTGCTCGAGGCGATCTTCAAGAAGTATGCGCCCTGCCTGATCCTGATCGACGAATGGGTCGCCTATCTCCGGCAGATCTACAAGGTCGAGGGGCTGCCCTCCGGTTCGTTCGACGCGAACCTCACTTTCGTCCAGTCGCTTACAGAGGCCGTCAAGGCCAGTCCCCAGACTCTGCTGGTCGCATCCTTGCCGGCTTCACAAATCGAGGTCGGCGGCGAAGGTGGGCAGGAGGCCCTGGCGCGCCTCAAGCAGACCTTCAGCCGCGTAGAATCCTCGTGGCGACCCGCGAGCCAGGAAGAGAGCTACGAGATCGTCCGGCGGCGGCTGTTCAAGGAAATTCCGGGCGACAAGTTCCACCATCGCGACAACACGCTCAAGCAATTCGCCAAGCTCTATCGCGAAAATGCCAACGACTTCCCGCAAGGCTGCGCAGACGAGGACTACCGGCGCAAGCTGGAGAAGGCCTATCCGATCCATCCCGAACTGTTTGATCAGCTCTACACGAGCTGGGGCTCGCTCGAAAAATTCCAGCGCACGCGCGGCGTTCTGCGCCTGATGGCGCAGGCGATCCACGAGCTGTGGATGAGCGGCGATCCATCTGTGATGATCATGCCCGGGAGTGTGGCGGTGAGTTCGCCACGCGTGGAACCCGAACTGCTCCACTATCTGGACGTGAGCTGGCAATCGATCATCGCCGGCGATGTCGATGGCACGGCATCCACTCCCTACAAGATCGATCAGTCGGCCCCGAACCTGAATCGCTACTCGGCCACACGGCGAGTTGCCCGCGCGATCTTTATGGGAACGGCGCCGACGCACCAGCAGCAGAACACCGGCCTGGACGACAAGCAGATCAATCTCGGCGTCGTGCAGCCCGGAGAGCGCCCGGCAATCTTCGGCGATGCGCTCCGGCGGCTGACCAACCAGGCCAAGTTCATGCACGCCGATATTGGCCGGTATTGGTACTCGATGTCGGCGAGCCTCAACCGCATCGCGGCAGACAAGGCAGCCCAGGTAGAGGCTGCTCTTGTCGACGTCACGATCGACACCGAACTCGGAAAATATGTCAATGGCCTGGCAGATCGCGGGCATTTCGATGCCGTGCAGGTAGCCCCTGCCTCCTCGGCCGAGGTGCCTGACGAAGCTGGCGGAGTGCGAGCCGTTGTGCTCGGTGTCGCGCACCCGCACAATGGCCGTGACGGCTCCGACGCCCTGATCGAGGCGAAGGACATCCTGATGCAGCGCGGCAGCACGCCGCGCGTTTATCGCAACATGCTGGTGTTCATTGCTGCGGATGCCCGTCAGCTCGATAATCTGAAGGACGCCGTGCGCGCCTCCCTGGCATGGGGCGAGATCGTTCGTGACACCGAACGGCTCAACCTCACCCAGAGCGACAGCGCGCTCGCAAAGGCCAAGCTGGCTGAATCGAACGAGACGATGAAAACCCGCCTCAAGGAGGCGTGGTGCTACCTGCATTATCCAGTGCAGGAGAGTGCTCAGGCCGATGTAGAGTGGGCTTCCGGCAAGATTCCGGCGCAGGATGGGCTGTTGGCGCGCGCGAGCAAGAAGCTCGTGGCGGAGGAAGGTCTGCTGACCGAGTTGGGACCAGCGCGGCTTGATCGCGATCTCCAGAAGTACATCTGGAATGGCAAGCCGCACCTCTCTCTGAAAGACCTGCGGGAGTACCTCAACCGCCACATCTATCTCCCGCGCGTGAAGAACCAGGACGTCCTGGTCAAAGCCGTGCAAGCGGCCGTTAGCGCCATGATTCCTGGCCCCTTCGCATATGCTGAACGATGGGATGAGAAGTCGGACACCTATCTGGGTCTGGCAATTGAGCGCGCTGGCAACGCCGTTGTTGTCATCGATAGCGACAGCGTCATCGTGAAGCCGGACGTGGCGGAGGCGCATCGTCCGACACCCGTTCAGCCGGGGTCGGCGGGCACTCCCGCGGAGCCGGGGGACGGAACGCCGGCTACCGGCGAGCAGCCCACTGGCGGCACATCCGAGCCGACTCCCGCCGAACGGAAGCCGACCCGATTTACCGGTATGGTGATGATTTCCGCCGAGAGACCGGCGAGAGACATGCATCAGATCGTCGAGGCCATTGTCGAGCAGCTCACGACACTGCCCGGAAGCGATGTGAAGCTCAGGCTCGAAATCGAGGCCGAAGTTCCCTCCGGTCTCGACCGCGCCAAAGTGCGAACGCTCGTCGAAAACGCCAACACTCTCGGATTTGTCGAAAAGTCGGTCGAATAGCCAGGCGGGCCGCGGCGTGGTCTGTCCGTCACCGATGTCAGGCCGACTGGTGAGATGCCCTTGCCGTGTGGCCCAGGGTGCGCGCCAAACTCAGCAGCCGCCGGCATGCGGGGTTATCGTTTCGGGCGGACCAGACCATGCTGAACGGCAATACCTCACCAGCGAGTTGCCGATAAGCGATGCCAGGAAACTGCGCGACGGTCGTAGCCTCGCTCGTCAGCGTGAGGCCGCGACCTACGGCAACCAGGGAAAGGATGTTGTCGCGTCCGACCTGTTGGGGGTGAATCTCAGGATGGCTGCCGAGGTCTGCAAGGTGTGCAACCAGGTAGTCGTGGATTTCCTGGCCCGGGGCAACATCGCTCACGATGAACCGCTCCGACACCAGGTCCGGCCATCCGAGTTCGACCTTGTTTGCCAGGGGATGATCGTCGGGCAACACGACGAAGACCCTCTCGTACCACAGATGCTCGGTCTCACAGCCGTCCCAGGTCTTCGTGCCCGTTATAAAGGCCACGTCGAGATTCAATGTCCGGACGGCAGCGACGTGCTCCGCCGGGTTTCCCTCGATGGGATCGACCCGGACATTCGGATGGAGTTTACCGAACCGTCGCAGCAGGTCGAACAGGAAGCCGGACGCAAGCGACGAGAAGACGCCGACCCGGACGTGTCCCTCCTCGGACCGGCCAACCGCAGCGACTTCACTGGCGCCTGCGTCGATATGCCGGAGCGCCGTCCTCGCTGGCTTCAGAAACCGCTGGCCGGCAAGCGTCAAGCGAACTCCACCAGCATGACGCTGAAACAGGGACGCGCCGAGTTCATCTTCCATGTCGCGAATGCGGCGGCTGATGGCCGACTCTTCGATATCGAGTGCTCGGCCCGCCTTTCGGAAGCTGCCGTGCTCTGCCGCCGCCACGAAATAACGGAGGTGTTGGAGCTTAATGCGGCTGCGCGGCAGCTCGGGTATCAGGATTTCATCTGGAGCATTGTCGCTCGGACGGGGAACGATATTTTCCGCCCCATCCACGATCACAGGTTCCCATCTGCCCGAGGGTTGCGGCCAATGCCATCCATCGGCCAGGATGGTCGCGCCCTACCCTCGAAGCCGCTTGATGCTCCTGCCGCGCGGATTTCCCTGCGTCGTGTCGTCATATTTCGCCCACGCAAGAAACTTAACAATATTCAGTTAGCGGTATCGTGCAGATTGACATTGCCAACGTCAACGGAAAATGAATGTCATTAAGTAAAGTGTCCGCCAGCAACCCGCCAGCAGGAGAGCGGCAAGTGTGCCAACCAACGCGATGACACCGTGTTGCGTGATAAGCGAACTGACGCTGAGGAATGTCAGACCCAGCCGGGGACGGCACTGATGCCCCGCCCGAAAAAGGATGCGGCCCTCGACATTTCCCGGAAAGCAGTCGAGGAGACCATCCGGCTTCTCGGTGAGCGGGAGGATTTCGACGTACCACTGGCGGCTGTCGCCGAGGCGGTCGGCTGTACCGCGCCCGCTCTCTACGGGCATTTCCGCAACAAGGACGCGTTGCTGCGTGCAGTCCACGATGCAGGTTTCAGGCGGCTCTACGAAGAGAAGCTCGCGCTTTCAAAACGGCTGCGCTCCGATCCCATGGCGTATCTGCGTGAAGGCACCCGTGCCTATGTACAGTTCGCCTTCGACAATCCGACCCTCTATCGCCTGATGTTTTCCCCTCCGTCGAGCGTCGCTGCCGAACATGGACCACTGTCGACCGATGCGGGACGGTCGGTCTTGGAGCTGGCAGCGAAGGCGATCCGAGCGTGCCAGGGACAAGGCTTTCTGCGAGGAATGGACCCAAGCCGGTATGCTTTCACATATTGGGCGGCCGTTCACGGTGCCGTTTCGCTCGCGCTGCAAAACCGCGCTCCGGATGAAAATATCCGGCAGGACGCTGCGCTCGTGGTGGTCGATACTCTCCTGGAGATCATCGCGGCCACTGCTCCTGATCGCAGGTAGTCCCTGTCATAGTCGGCCGCCTGACCTGCTCCGCTTCTCCTTCGCGAAACCCCGGTCTGTGGCGATGAACCGCTCGAGCATCGGCACGATCAACTTGACCGGGTCCGTAGCGGGCTGACCGGACTCGCGCGCCAGGACCTCGGCATAGGCGACGAGATCGCGATGGAGCGGTCCGGGCAGCTCCACTGTCACCTTGACCGGTCTGTCCTCGACGATGGGTCCGAGTTTCAGCTTCGCCATGGTCAACTCCTGTAAGGTTCGAGAACGAGGTCGCGAGTGACGATCACCCTGACCGGGAAGCCCGGCCGGACGGTGAGCGTCGGCGCAACCTGCAATTGGCGCTGGATGATCTGCTGGCCGGCCTGATTGATGGTGTCCTGTGCCCCATCGCGGATGGCGCGGATCAGGCGATCCTCGTCGCTGCTGGCGAGCTCCGTCCCCACCGCAAGCAGGGTCGATAACCCCGCTGCCTTCATCAGATCCCACCAGTGGTAGTCGACGCCATCTTCAAGACCGGCATAGCCGCTGGCGTCCGCTCCGGGCTGACGTTCCAGCACGATGGAGCGGCCATTGGGCAGGATCAGACGGTTCCAGACGAGCAGGACGCGTCGCTGGCCAAAGGTCACGCCGGCATCGTATTGCCCGATAATGCGGGTGCCTTGCGGTATGAGGAGCAGGCTCCCGGTCGGGCTGTCATAGACGTTCTCCGTGACCTGGGCGGTGATCTGTCCGGGCAGATCGGAACGGATGCCGGTGATCATCGCGGCCGGGATCACCGCCCCCGCCTGAAGGATGTAGGGCGACGGCGGCGCCACGATGCGATCGAGCGCAACGGTCTGGCGGTCCACAGGGCCGTTAAGGAAAGCCGTGTGCCGATCCTGTCCGGCCGTCGCGCCGGTTTGCGAGCCAAGGCCGAGACCGGCCAGACCTGGACCTCCGGTAGTAGTTGCTGTGCCTGGAGCGGTCTGGAAGAAAACGCGGCTGAGGCGCGCCGCTTCTTCCTCCGCAAGCCGGCGCTGCTCCTCCGGGTCGACGGCCGGCGCCGTCACGGCAGGCGGTGCGACCGGCTGCCCCCGGTTTTGCGCATCGAGGATCGGGCCGCCGAGATCGCCCGGCAAAGGAGGTCCAAGGACCGGGCCGGTATAGTCCCTCGGCAGACCGGACAGGCCATCGGCCGTCGGCCGGTTCTCGGTTGAATAGAGCTCGTCGCCGCCCTGCCCCGCGTCCCGGGTCTGGAGCGCATAGATGAGCGCTCCGCCGATCCCGAGCAATGCAACGGCGCCGACACCAGCCAGCATCTTGCGGGAAAGCCGCGTCACGCGCGGCGGATCTGCGCGCAAGCGCATGGGTGCGGCCGTTGCCGCGCTCGTGGTTGTTGTGGTGGTTGCTTCCTCGGTCATGATGGGGCGCCTCCGGTCTCGCGGGCCGGCTGGGCGGCGGCCTGCCGCTGTTCGATCCGGACGATCCGGACAGTCTGTTGGCGCTCGCCACTTCCAAGGCGAAGCTCGGCTGCACCGAACAGGCGGTCGACGATCAGGATGTTCTGGTGGATTCGGCTGTTGACGATCTGCGGCTCGCCATCCGAGCCGAGCACGAAGATCGGCGGCATCTCGCCCTGGACGATACCGCGCGGGAAAACGACATAGACGCGCCGGCCATCATCGAAGACCGAGATCGGCCGCCAGGGCGGGCTGTCGCCGGTCAGGCCGTAGCGATAGTTGCGCGAGGCCTCGGCCGGGATGACGGGCGCAGCCGGGACCGACTGACGCTGCCCCGCCGGCGGCGCGGGATAGGCCCAAGCGACGGCAGGCATGTAGAGTTCCTCGCGGGCACGAAGCTCGATCATGTAGATGCGGCGATCGGTGGTGATGACCAGGTTCGTCGAGATGTCCGGCCGCGTCGGCTTCACCAGCACATGAACACGCCGGTGCGCACCGCTTCCGCTCTCGGTATCACCGATGATCCATCGTGCGGTATCGCCCGCCGCAATCGGCCCGGCGCCAGTCAGGCCCTCACCTGGCTCCAGGGCGATATTGGTGATCTGCCCCGGCGCCGCATAGACCTGATAGAGGGCGCCCTCGGACCACGGGTAAATCTGGATGGCGTTGTAATAGCCCTCGCGGCGCGGTTCGACGCGGGCGGCGGCATTGGCGTTCTCCACCCGTCCCGCCGGCGTGCCTGCGGCTGCACCGCCCCGCGCCACGTTCCAGGAGGGAGGCGTGTGCAGCGGACGCGGCCGCTCATCTGTGACAGGTGCCGGTACGTCGGGCAGCGGCGGGACATCGGCATCGTAGCTGAACTGAGGAACCCTATTGGTGGCACATCCAGCCAGCGCCGTCGCGGCCAGCAAGGCCAGGATCGCGGGTTTGCGGAAAGCCGGAAAGCCGGACTTACGGATCGGCGTGCGGGTCATTGGCTCATCTCCCGCGACCAGTTGATGGCGTTTACGTAGATTCCGAGCGGATTGGCACGCAGCCGTTCGGCATCGCGCGGCGTCTGGATCACGATGGTCAGGATCGCGGTCCAGCGCTCGGTGGTGGAGAGTTGGCCGTTCTCGTATTGGCGTTCGGTCCAGGCAACGCGGAAGGAATCCGGTGACGCCCGGATCACCGAGGAGACCTCAACCGCCACCTGCTGGCGACCAACGCGAGTGAAGGGGTCATTCGCACGGGCATAGTCGTTGAGCGCCGCCGCTCCCCGGTCGGTCGTCCATTCATAGGCGCGCAGCCAATTCTGGCGGACAATGATTGCGTCTGCCGGAATGGCCCGCACCTGCTCAATGAAGCGGCCGAGATGCCATGCGATCTGCGGGTCTGTCGGGCGATAATCCGCGGTTGCGGGCGCTACGGTCTGCGCCTGACCGAGATTGTCCACCTGCACCACCCAGGGCACGATCGTCCCCTGCGCCGACTGCCAGACCAGGGCGGCGGCGAAGCCGGCCGAGAGGACCAGCGAGCCGAAGGCCATGTAGCGCCAGTTCCTTGCCTGAACGCGAGCCGAGCCGATGCGCTCGTCCCAGACCTGCGCGGCCTTCTGGTAAGGGGTCTCGGGTTCGGGTGTTTTGCCGTAATGTGTCGATGATCGTTTGAACAGATTCATGAGCGGTCGCTTTCAGAAAGATTGACGGAAGAGCCGGAGCCGTGGCTGTCGCCGGAGCGCACGGCATGGCCCGCCATGGTCGTGCCGTGGCCAAGCGCCTGTCGGCGCTGCATCTGCTGCGCCCATGCCGGTGGACCGCCAGCGGAGGCCGAGGCCGATGCGGCGGCGGCATCGCCTGCGCCGCCGACGGTGCCCATGGAAGATGACCCGCCTGTCGCGCCGAACCCGGCGCGAACACCATCTGAGAAACTGGACCTGACGCTCTCGTTTGCCCTGGAAGCGGCGCGTTTCAGCGGCGAGGCGGCGGCGGAACCGGCTGCCCGGGCGACACCTCCAAGACCGGAGACGACACCTGCCGCACCGGACTGGCCCAGCGATCCGACGCTATAGGCGGCTGTGGCGCCTCCCGCGGCGGTCGCGCCACCACGGACGGCCGCGGCTCCTCCCGACAGGGCGGCCGCGCCTCCCCTTGCGGCCATGCCTGCGGCGGCGCCTCCCGCCAGCACCATGCCACCGGCGGCAAGGCCGGTGCCGACAGCCGAGCCGGCGCCGAGCTGCGGCCCGCCCGAGACAAGGCCCGAGGCGATACCGGGGCCGAAGATGCCGAGACCGAGAAGCGAGAGCGCGGCCAGCACGATCGCCATGGCATCGTCGATGGTAGGTGTCGCGCCGCCGAAACCGGCGGTGAACCGGGAAAACAGCGTCGAGCCGATGCCGATGATGACGGCGAGGACGAGCACCTTGATGCCGGAGGAGACGACGTTGCCGAGCACACGCTCGGCCATGAAGGCGGTCTTGCCGAACAGGCCGAAGGGAATGAGGACGAACCCGGCAAGCGTCGTCAGCTTGAACTCGATCAGCGTGACGAAGAGCTGGATCGCAAGAATGAAGAAGGCGAGCAGCACCAGCGCCCAGGCGAACAGCAGGCAGGCGATCTGGATGAAGTTCTCGAAGAAGGAAACGAAACCCATCAGATCCGAGATCGCATCGAGCAGCGGTCGGCCTGCATCGAGGCCGGTTTGTGCGACGCGGCCGGGGCGCATCAGATCGGCCGCGGAAAAGCTCGTGCCCGAGGCCTGCAGGCCGAGACCCGCAAAGCTGTCGAAAACGATCTTCGCGAGATTGTTCCAATTGCCGATCAGGTAGGCGAAGACACCAACGAAGAGGGTCTTCTTCACCAGCCTGGCGATGATGTCGTCGTCGGCACCCCAGCTCCAGAACAGAGCCGCGAGCGTCACATCGATGACGATCAGGGTGGTAGCGATGAAGGCGACTTCGCCGCCGAGCAACCCGAAGCCGCTGTCGATATAGCTCGTGAAGACGCCGAGAAAATCGTCGATGACCCCCATCCCGCCCACGGCTCATCGCTCCCCTTCGACTGCCGGGGCGGCGGGCGCCGGAGAGCGACCAAGGAAGCGGTCGCGGGACTTTGCCCAGGCCGAAAGGCACTCGGCATCGCTGGTGGCGGCTTCTCCGAGCCGCTGGCATCGCCGAAGCGTCAGGCGCAGAGGATCCGGTTCGGGCTGGAGCTCCGGCGCGGACCTCACCCGCGCCGGTTCCTCTTCCCGGGTCATCTCGATCACCGTGGCGGTGATCGCTATGGCGATGAATATGATCGCCCCGATCCGGGCCAGCATTTTCCCATCCATGGGACCCCCTCCCGGGATCAGTTGCCGCTGTTGAACATCTGCGCGTTGCCCGGCTGATAGCCCGAGCCAGGTGTCAGAAAGCGCTCGCGCTGGATGCGGCCTTGTTCGGCGGCCGTCGCCCGGTCGGCCTCGAGCATGGCTGTGGCGCGGCCATTGGCGGAGATCACCGCGATGAGGTCCGAAAGCTGTTGGGATTGCAGTGCGAGAAGCTGGTTGCCCGCCTGCGTCGCTTGCAGCGCACCGACCGCATTTTGGCTCTGATCGACCAGCGCAGACATCGCGCTGCGATTGCTGTCGATATTGCCGACCACGCCGGCCTGCACGCGCATGGCGTCCTGCAACCCGCCAACGGTGTTTTCCCAGCGCGAACGGGCATCGGCGATCAGCTGTGCGTCGGTGGCCGAGATCGAGAGCTTGCCGTAGTCCTGCTGGAACATCCGGTCGATCTGCTGGACGTCGAAGGCGATGCTCTGGGCCTGGCTCAATAGCTGCTGGGTGCGCTGGATGTTTTGCTGAAGCTGCTGGAGCGAGGAAAACGGCAGGCTCGAGAGATTGCGGGCCTGGTTGATGAGCATCTGCGCTTCGTTCTGAAGCTGGGCGATCTGATTGTTGATCTGCTCCAGGGATCGGGCGGCTGTCAGCAGGTTTTCGGCATGATTGGTCGGATCATAGACGATGCGGCCGAACCCGCCGAAAAAGGCGTGTGCGGGTGTGGTGAGCACCGGCGCAAGCGGCGTCGCAAGCGCCAGGGCGAGCAGCGAGACACGCGTGAAACGGTGCAATTTGGGAAAGGTCACAAGTCGATCTCCTCTTGGCTGAACTCTTCATCGATTGAGAATTCGTCTTGGGGCCCGGCTTGGCTCGCGATGCCTGGTGCCGGCTCATCCTCCGGGTCCGAAGGCGGCCCCGGGACGAGATTGGTGAGGCGGGGGATCAGGTCGGCGGCCCAGTCCACGCCGCGATGGCGCAGCCAGACGGCGAGGAAGCTATCGGTCCCACGCTCGGCGTGGATGCGCTCGATGGCGGCCTGATCGGATTTGGAAGATGCGGCGCAGAGCGCGAGTCCGACCTCGCTCAATCCCAGCTCGAACAGCCGGTTGCCGCGTCGCGACTGGCAATAATAGTCCCGCTTCGGGGTTGCCCGCGCGAGGATCTCGATCTGCCGGTCGTTGAGACCGAAGCGGCGATAGATGGCCGTGATCTGCGGCTCGATCGCGCGCTCGTTCGGCAGGAGCAACCGCGTCGGGCAGCTCTCGATGATGGCGGGCGCGATCGCGCTGCCATCAATGTCCGACAGGCTCTGCGTGGCGAAAATGACCGAGGCGTTCTTCTTGCGGAGCGTTTTCAGCCATTCGCGGAGTTGGCCGGAGAAGCCGTCATCGTCGAGGGCGAGCCAGCCCTCGTCGATGATGAGCAGAGTCGGGCAGCCATCGAGCCGGTCGCCGATCCGATGGAACAGGTAGGACAGGACCGCAGGCGCCGCTCCCGTTCCGACAAGCCCCTCGATCTCGAATGCCTGTACGTCGGTGGAGCCGAGATGCTCGGTCTCGGCGTCAAGAAGACGGCCATAGGGACCGCCGACACAATAGGGTCGCAGTCCCTGTTTGAGGTCATTGGATTGCAGCAGCACGGCGAGGCCTGTGATGGTGCGTTCGCCGGGAGGCGCGGACGCCAGCGAGGACAGCGCCGTCCAGATGTGTTCCTTCACCTCCGGCGTGACGGCGACACCCTCGCGCGCCAGGATCGCGCCGATCCAGTCGGCAGCCCAGGAGCGCTCATAGGCATCGTCGATGCGGGAGAGCGGTTGCAGCGACACCGAGGCATCCGACCCGTCGGTCAATCCGCCGCCCAGATCGTGCCAGTTCCCGCCCATGGCGAGTGCCGCGGCTCGGATGGAGCCGCCGAAGTCGAAGGCGAAGACCTGGGCTTTCGCGTAACGGCGGAACTGGAGCGCCATCAGCGCCAGCAACACCGATTTGCCCGCGCCGGTCGGGCCGACGACGAGCGTGTGGCCGACATCCCCGATATGGAGGGAAAGCCGGAACGGCGTACTTCCCTCGGTCTTGCCATAGAGCAAGGGGGGCGCACCGAGATGGTCGTTCCGTTCCGGCCCTGCCCACACAGCACTCAGGGGGATCATGTGGGCAAGATTGAGCGTCGAGATCGGCGGCTGCCGGACATTGGCATAGGCATGACCGGGCAGAGAGCCGAGCCAGGCATCGACCGCGTTGACGGTCTCGGCCATTGCCGTGAAATCGCGGCCCTGAACGACCTTCTCGGCGAGCCGCAGCTTTTCGTCGGCGATGCGCGGATCGGGATCCCAGACCGTGATCGTGGCCGTGACATAGGCCATGCCCGCCATGTCCTGCCCGAGCTCCTGCAGGGCCATATCGGCGTCGGCGGCCTTGTTGGACGCATCGGTGTCGACCAGCGCGGACTGCTCGTTGGTCATCACCTCCTTGACGATCGCGGCGATCGACTTGCGCTTGGCGAACCATTGCCGACGGATTTTTGTGAGCAGCCTTGTCGCCGCGAGCTTGTCGAGGAGGATCGCCCGCGTGCTCCAGCGATAGGGAAATGCCAGCCGGTTCATTTCATCCAGCAGGCCGGGCGTCGTGGCGGTGGGGAAGCCGATGATGGTGAGGACACGCAGATGCTGATCGCCGAGGCGCGGCTCCAGCCCGCCGATCAGCGGCTGGTCGGCAAGCAGCGCATCGAGATGCATCGGCACCTCCGGCACGCGCACGCGATGCCGGTTGGTGGAGATCGTCGAGTGGAGATAGGTGAGCGTCTCTGGGTCATCGAGCCAACGGCATTCAGGCATGAAGCCGTCGAGCAGGGCCAGAACGCGGTCGGTCCGATCCACGAAGCCGCGCTGCAATTCCCAGGGGTTCACGCCCGATTGCTCGCGGCCCTCATAGAGCCAGGTCTCGGCACGCGCGGACTCCTCAGCCGGCGGCAGCCAAAGGAAGGTCAGGAAATAGCCCGACACGAAATGCGCGCCGGCCTCCTCGAATGCGGCCTTGCGCTCGGCGTCGACCAAGGCCGATGCCGGGTCGGGAAACAGGCTTTCGGGATAGGTCGCGGCCTCGCTGCGCTGAGCCTCGACAAAGATCGACCAGCCGGAGCCGAGACGACGGAGGGCATTGTTGATGCGGCCAGCCACGGCGACCAGTTCGGCGGCGACCGACGAATCCAAATCCGGCCCGCGAAACTTTGCCGTCCTCTGAAAGCTGCCATCCTTGTTCAGCACCACGCCGGATCCGGCCAATGCGGCCCAGGGCAAATAGTCGGCCAGGCGAGTGGCGGTGCGGCGGTATTCGGCCAGGTTCATCATCGCCGGGCCCTCACACCGCCAGGAAAGCAGGGATGCGCAGATGCCGGCGCCCGACTTCGACGAAGAGCGGGTCGCGCTTTGCCGCCCAGACGGCCACGAAATGTCCCACCGCCCAGATCGCCAGACCGACCAGCCAGAGGCGCAGGCCGAGGCCCACCGCCCCGGCGAGCGTTCCATTCAGGATCGCAATGGAACGGGGAGCGCCGCCCAGCAGGATGTGTTCGGTCAGCGCCCTGTGAACCGGGATGGTGAAGCCCGGCACGGCATCGAGCTGTTCGAGAACAGCCGCCATCAGATGAGCGCTCCGCCGCCGAACGAGAAGAAGGACAGAAAGAAGCTCGATGCCGCAAAGGCGATGGAGATGCCGAAGACGATCTGGATCAGCCGGCGAAAGCCGCCAGAGGTGTCGCCAAAGGCCAGCGTCAGGCCGGTCACGATGATAATGATGACGGCGATGATCTTCGCGACCGGTCCCTCGATCGATTCGAGAATGCTCTGAAGCGGCGCCTCCCAGGGCATGGATGA
Source organism: Stappia sp. 28M-7 (assembly GCF_014252955.1). Lineage (NCBI taxonomy): Bacteria > Pseudomonadati > Pseudomonadota > Alphaproteobacteria > Hyphomicrobiales > Stappiaceae > Stappia > Stappia quadratibracata. The sequence goes on from NZ_JACMIA010000002.1 coordinate 113,284, forward strand.
ACCGGACGCATGCGCGGCCGGGGCCATGAACAGGCTGACATAGGTGACGGCCGCGGCTGTCGCGACGTGACGGCGTATGCGCAAGGCGTGACGGATCATTCGGGCTTCCCTTCTGAACTGGTTGCGGGGGTGATGCGGTAGTCGCCGTCAGGGCCGAGCCCTTCGACGCGCGCGAGTTCGACAAGCCTTCGCGCGGACCCGCGTCCGGCGAGGACCGCGACCAGGTCGATCGTCTCGGCGATCAGGGCGCGCGGCACGGTGATGACGGCTTCCTGGATGAGTTGTTCGAGGCGGCGCAGCGCGCCGATGCCGGAGCCGGCATGGATCGTGCCGATGCCGCCCGGATGTCCCGTCCCCCAGGCCTTGAGCAGGTCGAGCGCTTCGGCGCCGCGCACCTCGCCAACAGGGATGCGGTCCGGGCGAAGCCGCAGAGAGGAACGGACGAGGTCGGAGAGAGTCGCCACGCCGTCTTTCGTGCGCATGGCGACGAGGTTGGGCGCGGCGCATTGCAACTCGCGCGTGTCCTCGATGATGACGACGCGGTCCGAGCTGTTGGACACCTCGGCAAGAAGAGCGTTGGTCAGGGTCGTCTTGCCGGTCGAGGTGCCGCCCGCGACGAGAATATTGGCGCGCGTCGCCACCGCCTCGCGCAATGTCGCGCCCTGCTCGGTCGTCATGATGCCTGCGGCGACATAGTCGTCGAGGGTGAACACCGCGACCGCCGGCTTGCGGATGGCGAAGGCGGGCGCGGCGACGACAGGCGGCAGCAGACCTTCGAAGCGTTCGCCGGTCTCCGGCAGCTCGGCCGAAACCCGCGGCGCCCCGGCGTGCACCTCGGCACCGACATGATGGGCGACGAGCCGCACGATGCGTTCACCATCGGCTGCGGGCAGAATCTCCCCTGTATCGCCAAGGCCCTCGGACAACCGGTCCACCCAGATGCGGCCATCGGGATTGAGCATGACCTCGACGACCGCAGGGTCGTCCAGAAAGCGGGCGATGGCGGCTCCGAGCGCGGTGCGCAGCATGCGCGAACTGCGCGCGCGTCCTTCTGGATTGTTATGTGAAGCCGCCATCTTGTCCCCGTTCTGGCCGGGAACAATTCGGTCCTGCCCCGACGGGGACGATTAAAAGAACCCGAATTCGGGTGGATTCAACAACTGTCTTTCGGAGTAGTACTGTAGCGTGCAAATACAGGAAATCGGCGGGATTGCCCGGCACCGTCGGCTCGCTGCACGGCCCCTATGATGGTTCCGATCGCGCGGGGCTGACATCTTCGCTGATCTCCTGCCGGAGCTGCGGTCCCGCCGCAAGGCGGCGCCCGAGCGCACCGACGAATGCTTCATAGCGTTCGCTCGCCTTCGCCCGCGCCGCCTGTGCCGCCGGCTCGGGCAGCGCTGGCGTGCTGGTGAGCCAGAAGCGCACGAAAACCGCCAGGGTTTCGACCGAGATCCCGACATCGCGCTCCAGCCTTGAAACGCGTCGGTCGATCTGGTCGAGCCGTTTGACGATGGCCGCTTCACGACGTTCGTCGGCATCCGGCGACAGAAAGGACGCGATCGCAGCTTCCGCGATCATCGATCGGGACTGACCACGGCGCGCAGCGAATTCCGCCAACATCGTCATGATCTCGGGGTCGAGATAGACGGAGACCGGAGATTTCTTCTTGCGTGCGGTCATTGCGATCAGAGGTCCATCCCGTCACCGGGATCCATGCTCACCTGACGCGCCACGTTCAACCCCATCACCTGCGTCAGACGCCGGCTGCGGGTTGCATCGTCCTCACCGTCCTCATCAGGCGGATCGAACTCGTTCTCGATCGGCTTCCTCTTCTCGATCGGATTGGCATGTCTCAGCTCAGGCTGATGCCGGCGCTCGGAGCCGGTCGGATCTTCATCCGGATCGCCGGACGTCTTCGTGGCCGTGTCGAACAGCGGACGCTGCGGCACCGGCAAGGCGCTCCAGTCGTCGGGCTGCGGCTTGTCGGATCGGACCAGTTCCGGGGGAGCGAGAACACGCTCCTTGAACCGCACATCCTCGAAATAGCGGGCCTTCTTCGCGCGGATCGGCGGGGTGCCCGCCACCATGACGATCTCGTCGGAGGGCGGAAGCTGCATGATTTCACCGGGCGTGAGCAACTGGCGCGCCGTCTCGGAGCGGGAGACCATCAGGTGCCCGAGCCAGGGCGAAAGCCTGTGGCCAGCATAGTTCTTCATCGCCTTCATTTCGGTTGCCGTGCCGAGCGCATCGGACACGCGCTTGGCCGTTCGCTCGTCGTTGGTGGCGAAGCTCACGCGCACATGGCAATTGTCGAGGATCGAATTGTTCGGGCCGTAGGCTTTCTCGATCTGGTTCAGAGACTGGGCGATCAGGAAGCTCTTGAGTCCGTAGCCCGCCATGAAGGCCAGGGCGCTCTCGAAGAAGTCCAGCCGGCCGAGCGCCGGAAACTCGTCGAGCATGAGCAGGAGCCGGTGCCGACCTACCTTGGTCTGCAAATCCTCGGTCAGACGGCGCCCGACCTGATTGAGGATGAGGCGGACAAGGGGCTTGGTCCGATTGATGTCAGACGGTGGCACGACGAGGTAGAGCGTCGTGGGCATTTCGCCCGCAACCAGGTCGGCAATGCGCCAGTCGCAGCGGCGCGTCACCTCGGCGACGACGGGATCGCGGTAGAGACCGAGGAACGACATGGCGGTGGAAAGCACGCCTGAGCGCTCATTGTCGGATTTGTTCAGGAGTTCGCGCGCCGCGCTGGCGATGACGGGATGCGGGCCGGCTTCTCCGAGATGCGCGGTCTTCATCATCGCGTCGAGTGTCGCTTCGATCGTGCGCCTGGGGTCGGAGAGGAACGAGGCCACGCCAGCGAGGGTCTTGTCGGGTTCGGCGTAAAGGACATGCAGAATGGCCCCGACCAGCAAGGCATGACTGGTCTTCTCCCAGTGATTGCGTCGCTCAAGACTGCCTTCCGGATCGACCAGGATATCGGCGATGTTCTGGACGTCGCGGACCTCCCATTCACCGCGGCGAACCTCGAGCAGCGGATTATACGCCGACGAATCCGGATTGGTCGGATCGAACAGAAGCACCCTGCCGTGCCGGGCGCGAAAGCCCGCAGTGAGCGACCAGTTCTCACCCTTGATGTCATGGACGATCGCCGACCCTGGCCAGGTCAGGAGCGTGGGCACCACCAGGCCGACGCCTTTGCCAGACCGTGTCGGCGCGAAACACAGGACATGCTCCGGTCCATCGTGACGCAGATAGGCACGATCGAAACGCCCGAGCACGACGCCATCGGGATCGAGGAGTCCCGCGGCCTTGACTTCATCGGGTCGCGCCCATCGGGCGGAACCATAGGTCTCCGCGTTCTTTGCCTCCCGCGCTCGCCAGACCGACATACCAATCGCGACGGCAATGGCGATGAATCCGCCCGATGCCGCGATCATCCCACCCGTGGCAAAGATACCCGGCGCATAGGCTTCATAGAAATACCACCACCAGAAGATCGCGGGCGGATAATAGACCGGCCAACCGTCGACCCGGAACCATGGCGACCCGAGCTGCGCCTGAAACCCGAGCTCCCATGCCACGTATTGTGTCGCCGTCCATGTCGTGACGAGGACGATCAGAAAGACGGTGACGATCTGGCCCCAGAGGATTCTCGTCGCGGACATGGTGGTTCCTTCCTTTGAGTGTCAGAGCCCGAGGCCCCGTTTGCGACCGAAGCTCCAGTCGACGCCGCCGTCGCCCCGCGCGACGCCCGAGACGTGGCGGCCGAGATTCTTCTCGAGCGAAGGGGACCAGGGCACGAGCTGGAAGCCTAGGCCGTCGTCGATCATGGCGAAGCGGCCTGAGGCCAGCGCCAGTCGCTGCCGGTAGGTGCCGGAGACATAGTCGCCGCCGGCGGCCCGGTTGAACGGCAGGCCAGTCTCGGCCGCCAGCTTGCCGCCGAGCGCGTCGAGTTCGCGCCGCCGTAGCGTGTCGATCAGGTTGCGGTTGAAGACGATGCGTCGCCCCTGACGCTCCGCCAGCCCTTCCTGCAGAAGGCGCGCGGCGCGGCGATCCATCGCATCGCGAACCTCGGCGCCGAAGCCACCGGAGGAAACATCGATCCGCTCGCGCGCGACGGCCTGGCGGTCCAGCCAGGTCGCGCCGGACGCCGAAATCTGGGCTTGCAGATCGAGATCGGAACGCACGGCGATCGCCACGCGGCGCTGCCCCCTGGCATCGTCGAAGCTGCGAAGCTCGACGATCGATCCGGGAGCGCTGTCGCCCGCGGCATCGAGATCGGGCAGCTTGATGTGGTGGGTCCGGCCATCGACGCCGTCGACCACCGCATAGGCCGTCCCCTTCAGCTCGTCATCGAGCCCACGCTCGACCAGCCGGCCGATGACCGGCGCGTCGACACTCTCGGCGGCAAGCACATAGCCTGCGGCGCCACGCTCGATCCCCTTCTCGGTCAGAGCCCGGTGCATGCGTTTGATGATGTCGCCGCGCTCTCCCAATTGGCGCAGCGTTGCCTCGGCATCCTGGCTGACCGTCCATTGCCCGGGACCGACCTGCTCGGCGAGGCCGAGCGTTTCCAGCTTCCGGAGCCGGCCGATTTTGAGAGCCTGGTATTCGTCGGGCTGACGGTCGGGATGCGGCGCGAGGTCGATCGCACCTGCATCGCGGGCATCGCGGACGAGCTGGCGGTCGAGCTGGGTCCAGCGCTCGGCCTCGATCTGCCGTTCGAGGGCGCGCCGGATGTCGTGATCGGTGCGCGGCCCCAGTTCCATGGTGATGAGATCACGCGCCCGGTCGCGCATCCCCTCCTTGATGTAGTCGCGCGAGATCACGAGGTCCTGCCCGTCGTCGCGGACCCCACGGACGATCAGATGGACATGGGGATGTTCGGTGTTCCAGTGATCGACGGCCACCCAATCGAGACGCGTGCCGAGGTCCTTTTCCATCTGCCCGACGAGATCGCGCGTGAAGGATTTGAGATCCGACATCTCGAGTGCGTCGTCGGGTGAGACGATGAAGCGGAAATGATGCCGGTCATCGCCGCTGCGCTCGGCGAAGGACCGCTCGTCGGCAGCCTCCGTCTCCGGCCCGAACAGACGCGCCTTCTCCCCGTCCCGGGTGACGCCATCGCGGCTCAGGTAATCGAGATGCGTGCCCAAGGGGGCGGCGCGACCGGAATGGCGCACGACGCGCGCCTTGACCACGGCGCCCCGCGACCGGGCGGTGATAAATCGATTGGCCTGAATGCTGGCCCGCTGCCCATGCCCGAAGCGCGAGCGGTTCCCGGAAGTGACGCGACCAGAGCGCGACACCGTTCCCCCGGCCTTCTTGGCCGCCGCGAGTGCCTGGGCGATGAAGGGACGCACATGCTGTGCCCGTGTCGAGCGGATGCGGCCAGGGCGGACGCGAAACTCGCGCTCACCGGCCATGACCCTGCCCCGCAATGTGCGAAAAGCCGAGCAATTCCGGGCAGGTAAACAGTTCCGGCACAGTGCGCTGAGACGCCGCAATGTGTGAAACGCGCTGGAAAACCCAATAAAAACAACCGACCGTCCGGCCCACAATGTGCGGCCTTTTATCCTGCCATCGTCCGGTCGTGGTGCCCGCACCCGACCCCTTCGCCCTCCATGGTGCGCAAAAGCTCGCCAGAGCACGATGGAGCGTTCGGCGGGTCATGGCGCATCGCCCACGTCTTGCGCGGTAACGAAAATGCCCTCCGCGGCGCCCGGATCCACTTCGGGAACGAGGGAATGGGCGCCCTGCTGCGGCGCGTTGTCCGCAGCTTCGCGGCTGAAATCGCGCGCCACGAAGAGCGGCGCCTCGCGCCAATCGGGCGGCGGTGCGGGCGCGGCAGAAACGGCGCCGGGCAGCGCATCCGTGCCCAAGATCGGCGCGAGGGTCGCGACATAGGCGCGCGTCTCTGCGGGCAAATTGCGACCGTCGGAGAGGTATTCGTCGTAACGGCCCGGTCCGGCATTATAGGCCGCCAGCATGGCCGCGATATTGCCGTAGCGGTCGAACATCTCGCGCAGGTAAGCCGAACCCGCGAGAATATTGTCGCGACGATCGAAGGGGTCACGGCCGAGCCGGTGACGCAAGCGCAGCCCGGCCCAGGTATCGGGCATGATCTGCATCAGGCCAATCGCGCCGGCCGATGACACCGCCCGCAGATCGCCCGCGCTTTCGACGCGCATCACCGCGCGGATCCAGTGCTCCGGAATACCGAAGCGGAGCGAGGCTTCCGCGACATACTGGGCGTTCGGATCGCGCAGAACGGCCTGAGCCGCGGGTGCGGCCGGGACCTGCGCCAGTGCATCGGACGCGAACGGTAACGACAGGCCGAGAAGGAGAAGGGAGGCCGTGCGCCGGGCGGCGCGAAACCGCCCGAACGCATGACCCTGGCGACGCCGGAAGCGAAGCTGCGGCATCGCTCAGTCCTTTGCGTCGCGCTTGGGCGCGCGGCTCCAGTGCAGCGACCACGACGTCGCGTCGGCGCCGTTCTGGAACAGGGCGGCGCGCATCGGATGCGGCAGGGCGGGATCGTCGATCAGCACCGAGAGATAGTCTCCGGCCTTCTCGCCGGTGCGCGACCAGGCGGCGCCGACCTCGGGGCCGCTTTCATCCGGGCCGAGGTGAACACGGTGATCGGGCGCGTTCTCCACCCCTGCGGTGTCGACCACGACGATGGCGATCTCGCTGTCGAGCGTGAGGGTCCGGATGCGGCCGGAGAAACCGGTTTTCTGCCGGGTGAACTCACCGATTTGCGGCATGGGACGTTCCTTTCCTTTGCGGCGGAGTGGACCGGGAACGGGCGGCATGTCCGCTCCCGTGCAGGCGTTCACCGCGTTGACGCCTGCGGTTCGAGGCGGCCGTCGCCGTTCTCGTCGGTCCAGATCGGCACGACGCGCGCGGTGACGGATGCGAGGGGGAGCGGCCCGAAATACCGGCCGTCCATGCTGTCTTCAGTGTCCCAGTTCATCAGGAACACTTCGCCATTGGAGATCACCCGGCAGCCCTGCCAGGAAGGCAGTTGGCGGCCCCGGCTGTCGCGTTCGCGGGCTTCGCCATAGACGTGATCGTAAGCCGTGATCTGAGCGCCATCCCGGCACACCTGGGTGCCGGGGAGCGCCAGAACGCGCTTGATCAGGGGAACGCCGCGCGGGAGATAGCGGCGCGCGTCGAGGAAGCCCGCGAGATCGTCCGGCGGCATGACCGCAACAAGATCGCCGACCTCGAGCCGCCCCACAGGGCGAACGGAATAGAGGCCGATCGGCGCGCTGGCCGACGCATTCCAGATGAAGCGGGGACCGTGCCCGGTCAAATGCGGCGCGACGATCAGCGCGCCCGCCGCCGCCATGGTCCAGACAATGGCGCGGCGGCTCATGGCTGGACGCTCCGCCGTTTCAGCCAGGCGCGGTGCTGCGTTGGCGAATAGGGACGCGGCCGTTCGCCGGCGGCGAGCCGATTGTGGACGTGCCGCCAGTGATCGGGCGAAACCTCCACCGCATCGATACCCGCCGCTTCGATCACGTCGATGATCTGAAGCATGCGCTCCACCTTGGGCCAGCCATGTGTTCGCAGGAGGAGGACGCCGCCGGGATCGACGAACGGCACGGTCTGATAGGCTTCACCCGCTCGCGGGGCGCACAGGATGTCGAGCCGGGACTCGACCGTTCCATGTTCGTTGGCGGCCCAGCGAACGAGCGCGAAACTGGAGCCCGGCCGGAAGGAGAGGACACGCCGGCGGCGGTCCAGGATCTCTTCACGCACAGCCATGCCGAACCTGATCCAGTGTTCGACCGACTTCTCGACCCAGATCAGCTCAACACGAGTGAACCGGTCGGCCATTTGCGCAGAGCGCGCCTGACTGGGTGTCGTGCTTGGGGTCATTCGGCATCTCCGCTGGTTGGGGGAAATTCCCGCGCGAGGAGCGCGCGCAGCATGTCGGCGACGGTCGTGCCGCGCCGGAAGGCCGCGATCTTGATCCGCCCCCGCATCTCGGGCGTCACGTCGATGGTCAGGCGGGCGGTGTTCGTGGCCGCATCGCCGTCTTGCGGGGGCGGTCCGGCCTTGACCCATTGTTCGGGACCGGCTGGCCGGGTCGCGAAGCCCTTCCTGTTTGCCCGGGCGCTCATGATGCGCTCCGGGGACTGCCGAGATGCGCGACCTCGGCCGCCAGCGCGGAGATTTCGCGCGCGGCCAGGCTCTCATGGTCGAGTTCCCGGACGATCCGTCCGGACTGCGCAGCGGCGGCGAAAGCGATCCGCTGACCAATGCGACTGGCCAGGGCCGGTGGGTCATGATCCGCGAGCGTTTCGGCCGTATCTCGCGCCAGCACAGTGCGCGCCCCGCATCGGTTCAGGACGAAGCGAGCGACCAGTTCCGGCCGGTAGATGCGCGCCTCCGATATCAGCGCCAGCATTTCCGCAGACGCCCAGCCGTCGAAGGGCGACGGCTGCACCGGGATCAGCACCATGTCCGTTGCCAGCAGCGCTGAGCGCATGAGTCCGGCCACACGCGGCGGCCCATCGATGACGACGAGATCGGCATCCCTGGCCAGCGCGGGGGCTTCGCGATGAAGTGTGTCTCGGGCGAGACCGATCACGCTGAACAGGCGTGGCAGCCCCTCGCGAGCGCGCATCTCGGACCAATCGAGCGCCGAGCCTTGCGGGTCAGCGTCGATGAGGATGACCCGCCGTCCTTGCATGGCCCACTCGCCCGCAACAGCAAGCGCCAGCGTCGTCTTCCCGACGCCGCCCTTCTGATTGAGCAAGGCGAGGATCATGACGCGCCCCCCGAAGGATCTTCGAAAGGCGGAGTCGGAGTACGCGGTCGGGCGGCGCGCTCGTCGACAACGGCGCTGCGATCCAGGGATTGGCGCTTGTCGCCGGACGTCACTTTCAGCGCATTGCCGACCTTCACGATGAGCTTTTGCACATCGCGTCTGCGCTCTTCAAAGTTAGATTCTTCGTTAGACTCTAAGTTAAGGGCGCGATTTTCGAAGCGATTTCCATGCGTTACGCCCTGTTTGGGTTCCCGATAGCACGAGCCCTGGGTTCCCGATAGCACGATAGTGCGGGTTCCCGATGGCACGAGGCCATCCACAGGTTTTCCACAGGCCGGGCTGGGCTCGAAGGCCAGCAACATCCGGCCGCCGTATTCGATCTCGGTGAACAGCGTGTAGCCGGGGAGCGGCTGGCGCCGAATGATGTCGCGCAGCTCGAAGGCGAAGCGCTTGAACGGCGACAGGCTGCCCGATTTCTGGTGAAGGTGGCGGAAGTCGAAGCGCCAGCCGTCCTTCTGCCGGCCGCCATGCTTGCGGACGAGACGGTAGAGCCAGCGTTCGAGTCCGCCAGTCAGATCGAAATAGGCCCTGTCGATCGTGAGGATGAGCGCATCGTCGAGGACGGCCTGGTAGAACCAGTCCGGGACGATCATCTCGACGCCGTCGGGTCGGCCGTTGCGGTTGGTTCGCTCCTGCCACTCGTTGATCCAGGAGAAGCGGTGGCGGCGTCCTTTGGCCGTCTGACGCAGCGTGGTCGATATCGTTGTGGATTGCAGCCGGTCCAGTGCGGCCTTCAGGCGCCGGTAGTCTCGCAGGCTGGTGCCGCGGCCGATGAAGGTGAGAATCTCGTAGGGCGTCGCCATCATAAGCCGCGAGGTTCGCAGTCCGGCATCGCGTGCCTCCACGATCTGGCTCGCGGCCCAGATCAGGATGTCGGCGTCCCAGATGGTCGCCATCCCGTGATCGGGGACCGCCTCGACGCGGATCGAGACGGCTCCCGCGCTGAAGTCGATCGGCGCAACGCGATGGGACTTTGAAAGGGAGAAGAAGGGATAGGCCATGAGATCCTGCGCGTCTCGTGGCGCGAAATCTCCCGGAAGCGCTCTGAACAGATCGAGCTGCCCGCGCTCCGACAGGGTTCGACGCCGTCCTGTCATCAGCGGGCGGAGCGAACCGCCCGCGGTGAGGCCGGCGGCATCTGCCGCTTGGGCGGAACCAGCTGGCCGCGCGGATCGGTGGTGGAGGTCACCGCGCCGCGGTCGGCCCAGGCTTTGAGATCATCGACGGAATAGACGACGCGCCCGCCGAGCTTGTGATAGGCGGGACCAGTACCGTAGGTGCGGTGTTTCTCGAGTGTCCTGGCGGACAGGCTGAGAAATGCAGCCGCCTCTTTCGTGCGTAGGTAGCGCGGCGGCAGAACGGCGGGATCGGGATGCATGGATCGAGCCTCCGTGGGGTTGCGGGACGCCGCAGAGGACCAGCGGCGATTTGCGACCACGGTGGCGGAGAAAGATCGGCGGGGTGGATGGGGAAGATTGGGGGCGAAGAATCCCCACCCCCCGGGCAGAGCGGCGGATTCAGGCCTTGCGCTTGTGCCGGAGCAGCCTGCGGTAGCCGCCTTCGATCAGGGCGGTGGCGCTTTCGATCAGTCCGATGACCGTGTCGCGGAGCGCGGATGTTCGCCAGGGCTCCGAGGCGATGCGCTCGGAACCGAACATGGCAATCGCGATTTCCCGGTAGGTGGCGCCGTTGCTGCGGCCATCGGCCGCCTGCATCATCTGTCGCATCCGCCGTCGCTGATAGGGTGTCACGCGCGCGTCGTGCGGGACTGGCCCTGCGTTTGCGGCATGCCATAGACGGAGAACGGCCTGAAGTCGGTCGGGTAGATCGCTGTCGAGGGGCAGAACGATGGAGGATGGGCTGCCGACGTCGCAGCCGGTCAGATAGAGGAGTTGCGCGTCGGTATAGGCCTCGTGAATCGCGTACAGGCCCTCCGGGCCTTCGCGGCCGTCAGCAGGCGCGAGCGGAGGCGGTGACGGCAGGAACGACGGCGCGGTGTCGATGAGCAGAACGGCCGGATTGACGAGCGGCGACCAGACGACCTGTTGTTCGAGCATGGAAAGGCTCGGTCGGGCCGGGAAATCGCAACCCCCATAGATGCTGGGCGTCATGGGTGTAGGGGTTTGTCTCCGCATTCATGGCGGCGAGTTCTGCGAAATGCTCCTGATAAGGTTCGGAGCGGCGCAGGCATTCCCAGGCAAGGCCCTCGACCGAGAGGCTGTCGTAGAACTCGTAACGATCACTTTCGCTCCACTGGGATGTGTCTGGTCGCATCCTCCCCTCCTCGCTCTGTCGGAACGGTCGAGTTGTTCAACGATTCCAGCATCATCCGCATGCGGGAAGATCGAGGGATGGCATTGAGCGATGCCGGTTTGGCATCGCTTCACGGCCCCGCCTCACGGGTCAATGCCGGGGCGCGGATTGCCACAGGAGGTGGCGATATCCGGTTTGGGTCATCCATCTCGCTCGCGCCAGATGGCTGTCATGGACGCGGCGCGCGCGCGCCGGCTCTAGGCGAGGGTCAATCCCGAACAGGACCTCCACCGCTTCGGTCCACTCGGCACCGTCCGCGGCGGCGTCCAGGAGCCGCATGTAAAGCTTGATGTGCGTCCGGTCGTAGGCCGTCAGTTCCTCGACATCGGGAGCATCATCCTCGAATGGTTCGATCATCGAGGACATGCCGGCCGCTCCAGGGACAAAATAGCCGTCGGGTGAATGGCTCGCGAGCGGTCACAGATTGTAGCTGACGGCGAAAGACGCGCTCGCGCGGGCCAAGTATTCCCCGACCCTTTACCGGCGTCCTTTCTCGTCGCGATCATGAACAAGCAGCACTCCCTGTCCGCGTTCGGTCGACAGGAGAACTATTCCAGCCGCTTCAAGAGCCCGGCGAACCTGATCGCGCGTAGTTTCGTAGACCTCGAGCCGGTTTTCGGATTCGAGGCGCTTTAGCGCTGTCAATGATACACGGGCCTTATCTGCGAGCGTCTCCTGTGTCCAACCCAGTAACGCGCGTGCGGCCCGCGACTGTCGGGAGGTGATCATGCATGATCACCTCCCATCGCGACCGGCGCGCATTCCAGAACTACGACTATAATAGTCGCTTTGCTCCGATCTTCTATCTGAAATCGCAGATCTTGAGCCCGGCTTTGCGTGCGTCCTGGCTCAACGCTTCCGAATCGATTCGGCGGCAGCGGCCGGGGTGACGGCTTTCCTGCGAGCAGGGAGAAGGCCCCGACCTCTCGGCCGGGGCCTTGCGCGCCCTAGTCGCCGTTGCGGCGGTTGGGGCGGGACCAGATGAGGGAGTAACCCTCGCCGTCCTCGTCATCGAAGAGGTTGGCGTAGATCGGAGCGGTGAAGCTCGGATCGTCCAGCTTGAGGCCCAGATAGTCGCGGCCCTCGTTGGAGCGTTTGGACCAGGCGGCGCCGATCTCTGCGTTATGTGGTGCACCACATAAAGTTGATTATGCCGAGAATGGGATTATGCGGAGTGCCAGGTCTTGAGGTCCGGTTTTCCGGCTGTTTCGGCGGATTCCGCTCCGCATAATCGCGGGCTTTGTGGGCGGGCGCCCCGCTGTGAGCGGAGCGCCCTTGGCGGTCATCGCGACCAGATGAGCTTGTGCTCGCCCTTGTCGCCCTGCACGAGGGAGGCGTAGACCGGGGCCGTGAAGGAGGGGTCGTCGAGCTTGAGGGAGAGGTACTCGGCGCCTGTTTCCTTGGCGGTCTTGCTCCAGCCGGCTCCGAACTCGACGCCGTTGGCGGTGACCCGGTGGTCGGGCGCCTTGTCGCTGTCGTGGTCGCAGGGCTTGATGGTGGCCTTGACGTTGAGGGTGAGGGTTTTGATCGTGCCGGCGTAGATGCCGTTTTCGTCGCGGGTGAAGGTGCCAATCTGAGCCATTGTCGTATCTCCTGAGAGTTGTCCGAAGCCGCCCCATGCGGTCTCGATGGCGGTCGAGGGGCGACGGGCCGGACGGCTGCATCCAAGGGACCGCAGCGTGAGCGGAGGACGGCGGCAGCCGAGCTTGTTGCTTCGCGAGGAATGGCCGTCAGGCCAGGGGAAGAAGGTCGGCGGAGCCGTTGCAGGCCAAGGCCGGACCGGCGCCAGACCAGCCCAGATGAGAGGCCGCATGGGGGCTTTGCTGCATTGTCGGCAGAGAACGACACGGGCATTCGGCACCCCATCGGCATGACCGGCGTCACAGGCGGCGGGGCAATCCTCCCCGCCACCATGATCACCATGATCACCATGCCGCGACACGGCAGCTCAGGTTGGCCCTTCCACGTCGGAGAGCAAGGATGCGATCAACGAGTCCGGCGCCTTGAACCGGCCACGCCTCAGCTCCGGAGGAACGACCGCCTCTACCGCTTCCAGCTTCTCGGAGGGATCCATGCGCAGGTATACCTCCGTCGTGCGGATATCGGCATGACCGAGCCAGAGTGCGACCTTCCGGATGTCGTGGGTGGCCTGCAGCATGATCACGGCACAGCTATGCCGGAGCTGATGTGGAGAGACGCGACGATCGCGCAGCGATGCGCAGGTCTCGGCCGCTTTGCGGACGTGCTTGTCGAGAACATATTCGAAGCCCGCTCGGGTCATCGGCTCGCTTCGGGCGTTGACGAAGAGCTCCGGCACGGGAATGTCGCCCCTGACACCGAGCCACGACCGAAGATCGCGCGCGGTTTCCTTCCAGAGTGGCAGGCATCGTTCCTTGCGACCCTTTCCCCGGATCGTCACGCTCGCGCCTTGCTGGAGCGAGAGGTTTCTGGTCAGGGTTCCGATCAGTTCGGAGACCCGCAAGCCGCCGGCAAAGCACAGATGCATCATTGCCCTGTCGCGCGCGCCGGATCGGGTCGTAATATCGGGGGCATTCAGGATCGCGCGAACCTCATCCATCGTCAGATGACGGATGAGTTTCTGATCGTGGCGTTTGACCGGGATCGCATGGATCCTGCCGATCTGCTCCAGGGCCGACGGCACCCGGTATTCGACATAGCGCATGAACGCCTTGACGGCGGCGAGCCTCAGGTTGCGCGTGGAGACGCTGTTGCCGCGATCCTGCTCGATATGCGTCAGGAACGCCACGATCATCGGCGCATCGAGGTCCTCGATCGCAAGCTGCGACGGCCGGGTTCGCAACCGTCTCGCGGCGAAGTCGAACAGCAGCTTGAAGCTGATGGCATAGGTCTCGCAGGTCTGCGGGCTGAAGCCTCGCTGATTGGGCATGTAATCGCGCAGGAAGCTGGTGATGAGCGGTGCGAGTTGCGTCATGTGGCGCTCTCCCCGACCAGCATTTCCGCGGCCGTGGCGATATCCGCCATCAACTCCGGCGTCGTTTCCAGATACCAGTAGGTGTTCCGGACATCGACATGGCCGAGATAAGTCGACAAGGCGATGAAGTGCCTGGCAACCGCACGACGCTCTGCGCCGCATTGCTCCAACACCCGTGTCGCGAAGGTATGGCGAAGGTCATGGATGCGGGGCTGTCGCCTTCGCTCCGGCGTGATCCCCGCACGGCGCAGGATGCAGCGGAACGTATAGTTGACCGTGGTGTGGCACATCTCGCGATGCTGGACGGACGTGAACAGCCAGGGACTTTCGGATGCATATTGACGACGAAGCGCGAGATAGCGATCGAGCGCCTCGACGACCGTGGCATGCAGCGGCACGAGCCGGCTCTTACGGAACTTCGTCTCGCGGATGTGCAACACACCACCCGGCTTGATATCGCACAGCTTGAGCCCGAGCGCCTCACAGACGCGCAACCCTGTTGCCGCGATCAGCCCGAACAGCATTACATAGAGCTGACGCCTCAGGGGATTGGGCTTTTGATGCCTCAGACTGCCGGCCGCATCGAGGATGCGGGCAATTTCGTCCGGGGTGTATATATAGGGAACGGGGCGAGATTCCTGATTCCGTGTAGCGTTGGTGCGCGGGATTTCATGGTGGGGATCCTCGGCATGGAGGAAGCGCGCAAACAGGATGATCTCCGACATGCGCCGGGCGCGTGTGTTCGGCGTGCCTGCGACTGTCTCCAGCCATCGAAGAACCGTTGCTGCCCGGATATGGGTCTCGCCGCGATCGGCGGCAAAGTCCGAGTAGGCAAGAAGATGCCGCTCGGTCTTGACCAGCTTGTAGCCGAGCGTGCGGCGCAGGGCGATGTAGCGGTCGGTGGCGTCCCTCAACATGGCAGCCTCCCGCCCCAGGGCTGGGCGATCTCCGACAGCAGCTCGATATCGACCTTGGCATAGAGCGCCGTGACGGATGGCGAACGGTGCCGCAGTATCGTGCCGACACCGGCAAGGCTCGCGCCATGACGAAGCATCGCGGTCGCAGCGGAGTGCCGAAGCATATGAGCGCCGCGATTCACGCTCTCGATCTTCGCCCGGTCGAGGGCGCGTCGCACCAGGCATTTCACCGCGATGCGCCCCACGGGCCGGATCGGCGCTGTTTCGGTCAGGAACAGGCGCGTCGTCGCAATTCGGGGACGTTCTTGCGCGATATAGGCGAGGATGGCATCTCCAACCTCCTGTGTGAGCGGCAGGTGTTCCTCGCGCCGGCTCTTGCCGGACAGCTTCAGCAGCCCGTTGTGCCAGTCGATGTCGCCGAAGGTGAGATTGGCGACCTCGCTTGCCCTCAATCCCAGGCGGGCAAGCAGGAGGATGATTGCGCGGTCACGTAATCGGCCTTTGTCCTCGCACGAGGCAAGCAGGCGGTCGATATCGGCTTGCCCGAGGAAGCGGGGCACCGTCGCCAACTGCCAGCTTGCGAAGGTCGGAACCGCATGCTCTCGTCCGATCGGACACTGCCCGATCGCCACGAGGTATTTGAGGTAGGCGCGCGTCGCAACGGTGATGCCCCTTGCGCGCGCGATCCCGTGTGGTTTGGCCCGCTCCAGCACGAAGTCGCGAATGGCGGCGGCTGTGTACGCCTCTGGATCCGTTCCGAGTGCCGCAAGCAGATCGGTCAGGGTTTGCTGATAGGTGTCGAGCGTTGAATCCATGATGCCGCGTTGCTCCCGCATCCAATGCCGGAAGGCGGCGAGTTCCGGCCAGGTTTCCTCGAGCGACGGTTCGTGCGCCGGCGGAAGAACGCCTTCATTACGCAGATAGGTGATGAACAGCTTCGCAGCGCCCTTCGGCGCGCGAGCCTTCTTGCTGCCGCGGAACACCGACGCCGAGGCGGCAAGGCCCGCGGCGAGCGTTTCGAGTTCGAAGCCCTTCGCGCGGACCCAATCGGCCCACAATGCGAGCAGGCGCACCACCTCGATGATCGTTGCGGGCGAGTAATTCCGCTCGTTGAGCCAGCCTTTGAAGCCCCCAACATGCGGTTGCAGCCAATTGATCCGGACATCGACGCTCCGGCGATGTCTGCGTTTCCGTTTTGTCATCCTGCTTTCCTTCGAGTTGCTTGTTGACGCCGGAGGGTCCGGCGCATTGAACAAATCGAAGGCGGCGACACTATTCCATGCGATATGCAAGTGCCGGCCCGGATTGAACTCGGAGTACCCGGAAGGGTGTACCGGGAGCGGCTCATGTTGCCGTGTCGCGGCATGGTGATCATGGTGATCATGGTGGCGGGGAGGATTGCCCCGCCGCCTGTGACGCCGGTCATGCCGATGGGGTGCCGAATGCCCGTGTCGTTCTCTGCCGACAATGCAGCAAAGCCCCCATGCGGCCTCTCATCTGGGCTGGTCTGGCGCCGGTCCGGCCTTGGCCTGCAACGGCTCCGCCGACCTTCTTCCCCTGGCCTGACGGCCATTCCTCGCGAACCAACAAGCTCGGCTGCCGCCGTCCTCCGCTCACGCTGCGGTCCTTTGGATGCAGCCGTCCGGCCCGTCGCCCCTCGACCGCCATCGAGACCGCATGGGGCGGCTTCGGACAACTCTCAGGAGATACGACAATGGCTCAGATTGGCACCTTCACCCGCGACGAAAACGGCATCTACGCCGGCACGATCAAAACCCTCACCCTCAACGTCAAGGCCACCATCAAGCCCTGCGACCACGACAGCGACAAGGCGCCCGACCACCGGGTCACCGCCAACGGCGTCGAGTTCGGAGCCGGCTGGAGCAAGACCGCCAAGGAAACAGGCGCCGAGTACCTCTCCCTCAAGCTCGACGACCCCTCCTTCACGGCCCCGGTCTACGCCTCCCTCGTGCAGGGCGACAAGGGCGAGCACAAGCTCATCTGGTCGCGATGACCGCCAAGGGCGCTCCGCTCACAGCGGGGCGCCCGCCCATAAAACCCGCGATTATGCGGAGCGGAATCCGCCGAAACAGCCGGAAAACCGGACCTCAAGACCTGGCACTCCGCATAATCCCATTCTCGGCATAATCGGCGCGGCCGACCAGGACCCGGTGGCTGGGGGCGTTCTCGCCGGTGGCGCGGGTGTCGGGGACGATGCGCACGCCCTTTGCCTGGACGCTGAGGGTGACGATTTCGCCGGTGAATTCGTTCGAGCCGGTCTTCTTGAAGGTGCCGATGGTCGCCATTTTAAGTCTCCGTTTTCCGTTTTCGAGCCCGCACCATTGCGGCCTCGATGGCGATCGACAGGACGGAGACGATCGCTGGCGCACCCCCGCGCAGCAGGGGGCTGGACAGCAAAGGAGGAACTTTCTTGTCTCCGCGAGGAATGACGGTGCCTGCACCGGCAGGGGAAGAAAGTTGTGACGGCGCTGTTGCGCTGAAGCGGTCGAGGCGCAGCCGGTCTTCGGCCAGATCAGGCCATTGAAGAGGCCGTTTGGAGCGGTTGAGAGACAGGCATGGAACGGAGACGATGGCGCCCAGAAGGAACCAGGAAATTGGACCCGACCGGCATCACGGCACTTTCGTCGCCCCTCGTCCCAGGCCGTGCGCGTCCTTCCACCTGAACGGTTGCACCGGCATCGTCCGCGTCACCGGGTTTCAGGATCGGCAGGCGAGTGCCGGAGCTGACATCTTGCGCTACCGTTTCGGCCGCGCGCAGGCCTCACGCCGATCCGGGTCGTACACTCCGATACATCCCCGCCCGCCTGCTGACGGGGATGGCCGGTGTCACGCTGCCCTGGCTGTCCGTCCAACTGCCGCTATGCGTCGTCACGCGCGCGCAAGGTTCCGGTCCGCCGGGCCGGCGGCCGCCCATCCCGCGAGCCGGAGGAAAGCCGTCACGCCCACGGCTATTGCGCCAATGATCGCGAATACGAACTGCCAGGTCTCGGACGGCATCGTGAGTTTGACGATGCCAAGCGTGGCATGGAACCCGGCGAGGACTGCGGGAGCGACAAAGACCAGGGCGATCAGCATGCGCGCCCAGAGCGGGCGGACGAGCATGAGCAGACCCTGCACAACGGCCAGGGTCAGCCCAGCCGCGAGGAGGCCGACGAGCCCTGCGCCGAGCCATCCCGCGCCTGTGCCATAGGCCCAAGTGCCGGCATTCACGCCGAGGAAGAACGGCAGCGCAAAGACCGCGAGGTTGAACAGCAACCAGCACATCGTGCCGATGGCGGCAATGGAAACGAGGATGCCCAGAATGATCATGGTGGCGGCTCCGTGCAAAAGGTTGAACGGTTGCGCCTGCCACCACCTCCACGGCGCAAACGGGAATATAGCATGAACATGCGTGTCTCGGCGAGACGGAATGGCAGGTCCGTTCGCGCGCCTTCGACATGAGAATGTTGGAGGGCAGCGCTCATGCGCTGCCCGTGCCGAAGCGATAGACCGGGATGCCCATCTTGCGGGCCTTGTCGGCCAGATTGTCCTGGATGCCGGTTCCGGGGAAGATGATGACGCCGATCGGCATGGTGGCGAGCATCTGGTCGTTGCGCTTGAATGGCGCGGCCTTGGCGTGTTTCGCCCAGTCGGGCTTGAACGCAACCTGCGGAATCTTGCGATTGTTGGCCCAGGTGGCGGCGATGCGTTCTGCGCCTTTCGGCGTTCCGCCGTGCAGGAGGACCATGTCCGGGTGCTTGGCATGGACCTGATCGAGCTTGTCCCAGATCAGCCGGTGGTCGGCCGTGTCCCCACCCGAGAAGGCGATCTTCGGCCCTGCGGGCACCAGCACCTCGTTGTCTGCCCTGCGCTTGGCGGCGAGGAAGTCGCGGCTGTCGATCATCGCCGCGGTCATCTGGCGGTGGTTGACCCGTGAGCCGGAGCGCGGCGACCAGGGCGTGCCGGTGGTGCGCAGGTAGATATCGGCGGCGGTATCGCGGAAGAGCTCCATGCTGTCGCGGCGCTCGATGAGGCTCTGGCCGATGCCGATCAGGGTCTCGAGCTGGACGGATTTGACCTCCGAGCCATCCTGTTCCCGTTGAAGGCGTCTCTGCGCCTGCTCGTTGTCGTCCAGTTTGCGCTCGATCCGCTCGACGGCGCGGTGGAAGGTATTGACCGTGGACCACATGATCTCGTCGAGGTCGAAATCGAGGCTGGTGTCAGCCATGCTGGAAATCAGGGCGTCGAAGATATCGGCGACAGCGGTCTGGATGACGTGATCCTCGGGGGTGATCCGGGGATCTTCCTCGTCCTCCGAGGGACGATAGCCATAGAGTTCGAGATCCTCGATGACGTGGCCCGTCGGGGAGGTGCTGTGATCGGGTTCGAGTTCGTCATGAGCGTGCATGGGATGCGTCCTTCGGCTGGACCGCGACCGTCGCGGCCTTCATGGCGACGACAAGCCCACGGGCGATCCGGTCCGGCAGCCCGAGCCCTGGCGAGGGCCTCGATGGCAAAGCCGGACTATTTTGCCTCGCGCTGCAAAGCCCCGAAGGGGCGGCGGAAAATAGTCCGGCGCCGCCATTGCCGGGCCGGACCGTTTGTGGGCCGCTCGCCCTCTCGAAGGCCGAGGCGCGGTCCCCTGACCGTGATGGTGCAGTCCCATATGCCATGACAAGCCGGACCCCGCCCGATCACACCCCTTCCCGGCTATGCAGTGAGGACCATGAAGCGGCTGACGTCCTCGGGGGCGAGTTGTACCCGCACCTCCGCCCGAAGCGCAGTCAGCCCGCGCATGACGAGATCTTCGTTGATGTCCCCCAGCACGGGCGAGAGCGTGATCGCCTCGATCCCGGCCCCGCGTGCCCGGTCGACAAGGCTATCCCGCGCGCCGTCACCTGCCGGATCGTTGTCGCGGACGATATATAGCCTGCGCAAATCGGTCGGAAATAGGATGGCGGCGAGATGCCCGGCCGAGAGTGCGGACACCATCGGCATCGGGGGCATGGCCTGCCGCAGGGACAATATGGTCTCGATGCCCTCCCCCGCCGCCATGACATCCTGCGCCTCGCCAAAACGGACGGCATTGCCGAGCAGGTCGCCCATCGCCTTGCGCGGCGGATCGATGGGCGCCTTGGCCGAGCCGTCACGGGCGAGCCAGGTCCGGTGCGCGCCGGTGACCTTGCCATTGAGGTCGGTGACCGCGGCGATCATCGCAGGCCAGGTCTCGGTCGGACCATCGCCCTCGGGCCGCCAGTAGCAGTTCGGATGGAACCGAAGATTTGCGACTCCGCGTAAATCCGTAATGCCGCGCTTGCGCAAATACGCTTCTGCGACGCTGCCCGTGATCGGCCGGGTCATGCGCCAGAGCCTGCGCGCGGCCTCGGACGAACCCGATGGCGCCGTCGGCCTTCGCGGCCGGCCTGTATGCGGCCCCGGCTCCGGACGGGGCAGGCTGAGGAACCGTCGGGCCTCCTCGGCGACATCCGCGAAGTCGATCAGGCCGAGGGATTCCCGGATCACGTCGAGCAGGTCGCCATGCTCGCCGGTCGCCGGGTCGGTCCATTTCCCGGCGACACCCTTGGCGCTGTCATGCAAGCGTACGAACATCGAGCGCCCGGCGGTGTTGCGGACGTCACCGACTTGCCAGTAATTGCCCTGCTTGCGCCCGTTCGAGAGATAGAAGCGGCAGACCGCCTCGGCCTGACGGCCGAGACGCTGCGCGAGATCAGTGGCGTCGAGACGGGACATTACGCGGCCTCCCGCTCACCGATGCGCTCGACCGGGAAGCGGTCGAGGAGCCTGGCCGCAATCTCCGGCCCGGATGCGCCCACCGGCACGAAGAAGCGCAGCTTCCACGAGATGATCTCGCTGAAGAGGCCATAGGCGCGCAGGCGCTCCCGCATCGACTCGGTGAAGCCCGAAAGCTCGATGCGGTTCGCACCCATCACGCGGGCGCGGCGCAGCTGCAATCCTTCGGCGAGATCGAAGACCGTGCGGCCTTCCAGCAGTGCGGCATAAACCGCATCGGGCGTCAGACCAGCGGGGACACCGCTGGTCGAGGCGCTGGCGGCCCATGCGGGAGAGACGCGGCGGCCGATGATCCGTTCGCCCTCATCGGTCTGAAGGCGATAGACGCGGGAAGACTCCTGCGGCAGGCGCTTCCAGATCGGCAGCAGCAGACCTGTCACCATATGCAGCGTGCTGTCGGTAAACTCCGGCACCTCGGCGAGTTCGGCCCTCCAGGCCGCGCCGAATGTCTCCCGGTCGACCTCGACCCAATGGGTCTCGCCCATCATGCGTAGGGGGACGTTGTGCGCCTCCATCGGCCGGATCAGCCGGACGCGCCGTTCGATCTCGCCATCGTCCAGCATGACGCTGGTGGTGGGGATCTGGACAGCGGCACGGCCGGAACGCTCATTGACCAGCAGCTTCGCGCGGGGATCGTCAAGTTCGGCCGTCGCTGCATCCAGCGTGACCGGCCGGTTACGCTTGCGCTCGGCAATGGTCAGGAGCCGGGTCTCGGCGCCGGTCGCCGGATGGGTGTAGATTACCTGCCGGTCGGTGACGGTGAAGCTCTCGGCGCGCAGGGTTTCCAGCCCCATATCATAGGCGCCCGAGGCGATGGCCCCGTCGATCCTGGCCTCAAGCAACTGCTCGAAGGCCGAGAACAGGATGCCCTGGAGTTCGATTGTCAGTGCCAGCAGACGGTTGAGGAAGGTGGTGATCGGTGGCAGGTCATCCTTGAGACCATTGCTGTCCATCAGCTTGAGACCGGTGGCAGATTCAAACCGCTCCAGCGGGCAACCCTCCACCTTGCCGCGCACGACCAGCAGATAGAGCTGGCGCAAGGCGTCGCGGGCATAGCTGGATTCCAGATTGTCCTCGGGCCGGAACAGGCCTTGCCCGCCGGTCTGGCGCTGGCCGCGCGTGATGGCGCCCAGCGTATCGAGACGTCGAGCAATGGTGCTGAGGAAACGCTTCTCGGCCTTCACATCCGTTGCGATGGGCCGGAAGAGCGGCGGCTGCGCCTGATTGGTGCGGTTGGTGCGACCCAGCCCCTGAATGGCGGCATCGGCCTTCCAGCCGGGTTCCAGCAGATAGTGAACGCGCAGGCGCTGGTTCCTGGCCGAGAGTTCAGCGTGATAGCTGCGCCCGGTTCCACCCGCGTCCGAGAAGACCAGGATGCGCTTCTGGTCATCCATGAAGGCCGCGGTCTCGGCAAGATTGGCGGAGGGCGCCCGGCTTTCGACAGCGAGGCGTGCTGCCGAACCTTCGCCTCGGCGCACGATACGCCGCGAGCGTCCCGTCACCTCGGCGACCATGTCGGTCCCGAAATGGTGCACGATCTGGTCGAGCGCGCCGGGAACGGGTGGCAGGCTGGCGAGCTGCTCGATCATCTCGTCGCGCCGGGCCACGGCCTCGCGGCTTTCGACCGGCTGGCCGTCGCGGAAAACCGGGCGCGACGACAGATTGCCCTCGCCATCGGTGAAGGGTTCGTAGAGCTGCACCGGGAAGGAATGGGCGAGATAATCGAGGACATATTCCCGCGGCGTGATGTCCACGCGGACGTCATTCCATTCCTCGGTCGGCAGTTCGGACAATCTCCGCTCCATGAGCGCCTCACCGGTCGAGACGATCTGGATGACGGCGGCATGACCCGCCTCCAGATCCTCCGTGATCTGCCGGATCAGGGTCGGCGTCTTCATGCTGGTCAGCAGATGGCCGAAGAAGCGCTGCTTCGCGCTCTCGAAGGCGGAGCGTGCGGCGGACTTGGCCTGCCGGTTCAGTGTGCCCTCGCTGCCGGTGATATTGGCCGCCTCCATCGCGGCATCGAGATGGTTGTGAATGACGGCGAAGGCTCCGGCATAGGCATCGTAGATGCGGCGTTGCTCGCCGCTGAGCCGGTGCTCGACCAGTTCGTATTCGACGCCATCATAGGAGAGCGACCGTGCGGTATAGAGGCCGAGCGCCCGCAGGTCGCGGGCGAGCACCTCCATGGCCGCCACGCCCCCGGCCTCGATCGCCTCGACGAATTCGGCCCTTGTGCCGAACGGGAAGTCGTCGCCGCCCCAGAGGCCGAGCCGCTGTGCATAGGCGAGATTGTGAACCGTGGTGGCTCCGGTCGCCGAGACATAGACCACACGGGCGTCCGGCAGGGCGTGCTGGAGCCGCAGGCCCGCGCGTCCCTGCTGGCTGGCGGCGATATCGCCGCGTTCTCCCTTGCCGCCGCCGGCATTCTGCATAGCATGGCTTTCGTCGAAGATGATGACTCCATCGAAATCGGAGCCCAACCAATCCACGATCTGCCGCACCCGCGAAACCTTCTCGCCGCGGTCGTCGGACCGTAGCGTAGCGTAGGTGGTAAATAGGACGCCTTCGGTGAGTGTGATCTGCTTGCCCTGGGCGAATCGCGAGAGCGGCGTGATCAGGAGCCGCTCCATGCCGAGCGCAGACCAGTCGCGTTGTGCGTCCTCGATCAGCTTGTCGGATTTGGAAACCCAGACGGCCTTGCGGCGACCGCGCAGCCAGTTGTCGAGGATGATACCGGCAGACTGACGCCCCTTGCCCGCGCCGGTGCCATCGCCGAGCATGAAACCCCGACGGAAGCGCACCGCGCCTGCCGCATCCTCGGGCGCCGCGCTGACATTGTCGTAGGTCGCGTCGACGGTCCAGGCTCCCGCCAGATAGTCGGCATGGGCCTCGCCCGCATAGATCACCGTCTCGAGCTGCGCATCCGACAGGCGCTCATGGATGTCGGCGGGCAACATTGGTCGATAGGACGGGCGGGGCGGCGCAACCGAGGCCATGGCGGCGGATTGCACCAGCTTGGTCGGATGCGGCTGCGCACGGGGCATCCGCAGGGATTGCAGTGCATATTCCTCGTAGATGGCGTCCGACAGCCGCGCCCCATCAGGCGGCGTCCAGTCGAGCGTCTCGTAGGTCAGCTCCACGCCGTCAGGATCGCTGGCCGGAGCTGCAACAGTCCGCATCGCAGCCGGGCGGGCGAGATAACCACGCACGGTCTTTGGCGCGGCAGCCGGTGCGGAAACGGCACCCTTCGGCAATGCGACCGGCAGGCGCGGCGGCACCTGCGTCTCGACCCAGTGCAGCAGCGTCGCGACGTCCGGGGCCATGCCCGGCGAGGCGGGGAAGAGCGACGCATCCTCGGCGGGCAGCTTGTCGATGACGGTCAGCCGCGTGTCGATGCTGGTGCCGTGCGGGGCATAGACCGCGCCGTCGACTGTCGCGGTGAACATCACCCGCCCACGTTCCTGCAACCGAGCAAACGCGTCGCGCCAGGCAGGCAGGTCAGGGCCGAAGTTCGCACCCGTGATCGCGACCAACCGGCCGCCGGGGGCAAGCCGGTTGAGCGCCGAGGCGACGTGCCGATAATCCGCATCGGCCATGCGCCCGGTGACATTGGCCATGACCGAGAACGGTGGATTCATCAGCACCACGGACGGGACGGCGTCAGGCACGAGATGATCGTCGATCTGGGCGGCATCGAACCGGGTGACGGGATTGGCCGGAAAGAGGGAGGACAGCAAATTGGCGCGGGTCTCGGCCAGTTCATTCAGGATCAGCGATCCGCCAGCAATCTGGGCCAGGATCGCCATCAGCCCGGTGCCCGCCGAAGGCTCCAGCACCACGTCATCCGGCGTGATCGCGGCCGCGCTCAGCGCCGCGAAGCCCAGCGGTACCGGCGTGCTGAATTGCTGGAAGCTCTGGCTTTCTTCCGAGCGCCGCGTATGCGTCGGCAGCAACCCCGCGATCCTCGTGAGCGCGTCGAGCCGTGCAGCCGGAGCCGCGGCTTTACGGAAAACCGCCTTTCCGTATTTGCGCAGGAACAGGACGGTCGCGACTTCGCAGGCGTCATAAGCCGCCTTCCAGCCCCAGGCGCCGGTGGCGTCGGAGCCTCGACAAGCGGTTTCCATGGCGGCGCGCAGGACTGCTGCGTCAATGCGCTCGCCGCGTTCCAGATGGGGAAGAAGGAGAGTGGCCGCGGCAAGGATCGCCGGCGCAGGGGCAAGCGGCGCGACCGGACCGGCCGCGGGAGAAGCCATGTTCATGGGAGGAAACCTCGGGAGAGCGGGAACGGGAAAGCCCGGTCAGCGCTCTCTCTCGACCGCCCGGACTCGCCCCGTCGCGGCGTTCCTCGGACTCTGAATATCGCCGCACGAGAAAAGCGCCCCGACCAGGCGGTGGGGCGCTTTTCGATCAACCGAAGCGGCGACCGGCCTCGGTGAATGTGTATTCGTTCGAGATGATGGTTTCATCGACAACCTCGTTGGACGAGAGATAGTCGTATTCGCGCTCAAGCTGGCGATAGAGCCAGCGGGCGAGATCGCGCAGCGCCTCGATCACGACCTCTTCGGCATCGGCGGTCATGTCCTGCCAGGCCGGGCTGTCACGCACGACCGAGATCGCCATGCAGTATTCGTGACAATAGTGCCCGCGATGACTGGCCTCGGCGCGCAGCTGGTAGAAGTTGCGCCGCTGGATCGCCTGAAGCATGTCGGCGATCCGGTGCAAGGCATCGTCCTGCGGGGCATAGTCCCGGATGCGTTTCGCCGCACCCTTCGCATAGGACCAGAGGCCTTCATAGCAGGCCCCGTCCCCTTGCGACCAGAAGCCCCGGAACCAGATGCAGGGTTCCTGCCGCGTGCCTCCGCCATAGAGACGAACAGGCCGGGTCTTGAGGGAAATGCCGAGGATTTCCGCGATCCGCTGGAAATCCTCATAGACGGCGTCGTACCAGTCGTAGTCAAAGCCGCCCTCGCGATACCAGGCGCGGGCCTTCTCCTTCGCCGCATCGGAAAGTTCGTCGAGACGGTAGACGGTGGTTTCGATGATCTCAGGCATGAGCGTCGCCTCCGTCCAGCACGGTGGAGAGCCAGCCATCGGTATAGATCCAGTCCACCGTCTCGCCGGTGGCGAGATCGAGCACATGCGCCCCGCCTCCAAAGCCATCGACCCGCGGCTTCGAGCAGGTGTTGGCGAATTGCATGCCCCATCGCCCGGTCAGGCCGAACTCGGCGGCGCAGCGCATGACGAAGCGGATCACATGCTCGGGATCGCCGGTCCCGTCATCGCGCATCCACAAATGCGTGCCGCCATGCTCGGGCTGGATCGACAGCATGAACCCATCCGAGGGCGGGTCCTCGGTGGCGTTCTCGTCAGACAGCGAATTGTAGAGTTCGAGCGCGCGGGCGGCGTTCTCGGGGGTGCCCACATCGAGCAGACAGGAGAAATGGGTGAAATAGTCAGCCATGGCGGCCTCCGGACATGACAAGGCCCGGCGCGAGACCGGGCCGAATGGACAGGAAGGGATGGAAGATCAGGCGGCCCGCGGGAGGCTGAGCAGCTCGGCGGCGGTCTCGCGCCAGAACGCATCGACCAACCGCGCCTCAAGCAGGCTGGCGCGGTGGCGCAGGTCGCGCGCCGATCCGTGTTCCCCACGCCCTGACGCGGCGAAAGCCATGCCGCGCAGACGGCTGGCCTCGGTAACGACACGGCGCGCCTCGGCGTCGGACGCGACCGGCTGCCGCCAGAGGATGATCCCGGCACGGACTTCCCCTGCGAGCACCAGGCCGTATTCGCTGTCCTGAATGACCGCGATGCGCGGCCGGAAGCGCAGCGTGTCGTCGCGACCGGCGTGGATGTCGCCGCGCGACACGCGCAGAATGGCGAGGTCCATGGCCTCTTCGGGGGATTGACGCGTACCGAGCGGCACGGTGCGATCGAATGCGTGGACGTCGTCGCCATCATCGTAACTGGCGGCGCCGACGCAGGTGACGCGCAGCGGCAGCTTTCGCGCATGGCAAAGCGCCGGAAGCACATCAGCGGCGAGAATCTGGCCGATCGAGCGGAAGGTATCGTGGCGGGGAAGGGTCATCGGTGTTGCTCCGCGACGGGCGGCGGAGGCCTCTCCTCCACCTTCCAACCCGTCACGGCCAAACCGGCCCGCACTCTCCCTCTCGTCGCCGAGGGCCTCGGCCCTGGCGCCACCTCCGGCGATGGGTGATCATCGCCAGGGGGAAGGCCCGGGACGCGCTTCCGCGTCCCGCGTGGTCGCGGATGAGGCGCTTTCGCGCCTCAGGCCCATGGATCGAGCTCCAGCTTCACCATGTCCTCATCGCCATCGAACTCGTTGGCGGGCACGGCGCCGTGGGTGCCGTCGCCCGCTTCGAACACGACGATCGAGACCATCAGCGTGGCGGCGAGGCTGGCGGCGAAGGCGGTGGCATCTGCATAGGACATGGGTTCCGGCTCCTGTCTTGGAGGCGGGGGACCATCCCCCGCGCGACAGGCGCCCGAAGTGTCTGACCGGATCTGCACTCACCCTCGCGCGTTCGGGTTCCCCCGAATCCGCGAGGGCGGCACGCGCAGCGTCAAGCCGACCCCTTGGGGTTGAATGCAAAGAAGCGGATCAGACCAAGGTTTGCGTATGGAAGCGGGGGTGGTGCCTTGCATCTGACCGGCTGCCGGAGACCCTTCGCAGATGCCTCGCCCAGCCAGCCCTGCCGCCATGCTGTCCGAGAATCCGTGTTCGTTCAGATCGGGACGGCACCCATTGCCCCATGACATTGGTGGCAGAAAGCCAGGGAATTGGTGAGGCTGGAGGCCCGGTCCATCACTGCCGGCAAAGCGATAACCGACGGCGCCGCAGGGAGGCGGAACCGGCCTTGCCGCTCAGTCCCAGAGCCCATCGGCGATTTCGCGCGCGATCATGGCGCGGGCCTTCATCATCACCTCGTCGCCCGACGTGTCGACATGACCGAAAAACCGCGCCCTGGCGCCATGCGCTGTCCAGTCGGCGTAGCGGCAATATTCGCGGGCATCGAGGCGGAACGCCCGCATGTCCTCGGCCCAATGGGGCTTGGGCTCCACCACCACGGTGACGCCGTCGCGCGTCTCCTCCCAGGGCAGCGAGCGCTCAGCTGGGGGATGGTCGCGGTCCTCGTGGAAGATCTCGTCGATATCGATCAAACCGGTCATTGGGCTCTCCAATGCAAAGCCCGGTCACAAGGACCGGGCGGATCGTGGGGGATGGTCGTGGTCAGGCTGCCCTTGGGCCGGAGCCCGGATGCGGTGGACCGCCGGCGTCCGGCTCACCGTCGACCGCAGCGGCGAAAGGGTCGACCAGCTTGTGAATCGGCTGGGCGCGGCCCATCCAGGGCTGGGGCCGGATCGAACGCACCCAATCGGCAAAGCTCGGAATGAAGCCGAGATCCTCCAGCACATGCTGTTCGCCGATCAATCGGACGGGGACGACGCGGCCGGTCGAGACGGTGACGGTCGGCCCGAAAACCCGCTCCAGCTCGAATATGCCCTGGGCGTGATGGCGCAACGCCCGGTGCCGGAAGTCGGCGGTGATCTCCTTCGATTCATCGAACCACTGATGCAGCGGCAGATAGTCCTCCGCGGTGCCGCCCCATTTGCGCGCCGAGGACAGCGCGTGATGATAACAATGTCCCATTGCCGCCTCCCTCAGAACTGATGCGTGTAGTTTTCGGTGGCGGTGTAGCGCTCATTGTAGTCGAGCGTGATCGCATGCGCCGCCACATCGAAGGTGATGTCGCCATAGGCGCCGTCGGAGTTTTCCCAGCCGCAATGCGTCCGCTCAAGCACGTCATAGGCCAGGCTTTCGATGGCCGTCGCGATCGTGACGATGGATCGTTCCGGCTCGGATTGGCCCCAGACGGCTTGCGCGATCTCGATCGTGCCCTCGGGCATCGCGATCACATGGTCGCCGGACCGGACCTCGACATTCTCGATCTGGCCGGAATCGCCGTAGCCGTCGAAGGTCACGACGACATGCGTGACTCCCGCGGATGCGAGAGCATCGAGCAGCACGCCCTTGTTCAGCTTGAACAGCTCGGCCTCGAGTTGGGCACGAAGG
This sequence comes from Stappia sp. 28M-7, assembly GCF_014252955.1. Classification (NCBI taxonomy): domain Bacteria; kingdom Pseudomonadati; phylum Pseudomonadota; class Alphaproteobacteria; order Hyphomicrobiales; family Stappiaceae; genus Stappia; species Stappia quadratibracata. Next base: position 142,221 of record NZ_JACMIA010000002.1, read on the forward strand.
GCATCCAGCGTCCTCCACTCGGAGAGCGGCGGGCAGGCGTCGGGGACGGTTTCAGTATCGTCGGTCATCGGTAGCTCCTGAAGCGAATGTGCCCGGCGCGGTGGCCGGGCGGATGGAAAATCGAGAGGGAAGATGCGGGGCGGCCGAAGCCGACCCCGCAGGCGGAGGTCATTCAGCGGCGACCATGTGCTGCTCCTCCTCCTCGACGAGGTCTTCATCCTCGCCATCACGTGCCAGGAACTCTGGCAGGTCGTCGGCCTCGACATCGGCGGAGGCCATAGCGTCGGTCTCCGCGCTGGGGTCGATCATGCGCAGCGGCTCCGGCAGCCAGCCGGTTTCCGCGAGCAGTCGCTCAGCCTCCTTCGCCATGTCGCCCTTCTTCAGGTGGTCGATAAGCTCGGCCGCCCGTTCGCCCGCCCCCTCGCGCACAGCTTCGAGAATGCGCGGCTTGGTCACGCGGCCCAGATAGTTCGCGACCGTCGGCCGCCAGCCCACCGCCACCATGTCGAGTCCGGTTGCTCGCGCCAGCCGGTCGGCCTGCGCCAGCCGCACGTCAAGGCCGTGCTGGCTGACTCCCATGCCGCCATAGGGGTTCGGCTTCTCGTAGAGCGCGTTGACGCCAAAGCTCACGCAATGGGCGAGAAGCTCCATGCGGGAGTCCTCGTCGAGATCGGCCAGCCAGTCCCAGAGCGCCGCGTCATCTGCGGGGATATGATCGCCCCAGCGTTCGTGCCGTTCGGCTACCGCCCGCGCCGAGGCGCTGTCGCGCAGATCCTCGGCCTGCGCCGGGAAATGCACCTCGCGGACCTGGGCCTCGATGCAGCCCCGCGTCGAATGCGGGAGGAATGTGTCCGTGACCAGCCGGTGCAAAAGCGCGGTCATGGCGACATGGGGCTTCGTCGCCACGGCATCTCGGAGCGCCAGTGTACGATGCGCAGTCAGTTCGCTGACCAGGCGGTCGGGAAGCGGCCGGATCGTCTCGACCTCATCCTCCTCCTCGTCTGCCTCGGTGGATCCGCCAGCCGTCATCACGGCGCGCTGGACGCCAGCCGGCTGATCGCCCTCGGTCGCCGTGCCCGCATCGTCAGCGCCATCGCCGCCCTCGGGCTCGACCGTCCCCTCATCCTCGGGCCGGACATAGCCACGCTCGACCAGCAGCGTTCCATCGGAGTCGATGCTGACGAAGGCGCCGGCCCGGGCCATCTGCTCGGGCGCATAGGTCATGGGACGGCGACCGTAGGCCTCCAGCGCCTCTTCGATCTCACCGAGGCGCTGGTCGACCTCGTCGGGAAGCTCGTCCGCCTCGGAATATGCGGCCTCGAGCCGGTCGTATTCGTCGCGCAGCGCTTCGCGGGTCGCGCGTTCCTCCTCGGTCAGGTCGACCGTGGCGCCGACGAGTTCCCGCAATCCGTGTTCATGACCATAGGGAAAGGTCACGGCGATCTCGATCCATTTCCAGCCCTCGGCGGCGACGGTCTCGGCCTCGGCCTTGAGCTTCTCGCTGACGAGACGGTCGAGCAGGACGGCGTCCTGAAGCCAGCCGCCATCGTCGGACTGGAAGAGATCGCGGAGCACATAGCCGCCCGCATCTTCATAGGCCGCGATGCCGACGAATGCCGCCCGCTTGTCCGATGCCCTGACCGTGGTCTCGGTCATCAGGCGGCGGATGTAATAGGGTTCCTTCTGCCAGCCGTCCTTGATCGCCTCCCAGACCTGCTCCTGGCGCGCATGGTCCTCCGAGATGGTGAAGGCCATGAGCTGTTCGAGGGTCATGCCGTCCTCGGCATAGATGTCGAGCAGCGCGGGAGAGACCGAGGCCAGGCGCAGGCGCTGTTTCACGATCTTGACGTCGACGAAGAAGGCCGCCGCGATTTCCTCCTCGGTCATGCCCTTCTCGCCCATCGCCTGGAAGGCGCGGAACTGGTCGAGCGGATGCAGCGGCGCGCGCTCGACATTCTCGGCGAGCGACACCTCGTCGATCAGGATGTCGGCGCCGGCCTCCGACACGACACAGGGCACCGGGGCGGTCTTGTTGAGGCGCTTCTGCTTCACCAGCAGTTCCAGCGCCCGGTAGCGGCGGCCGCCGGCGGGCACCTCGAACATGCCGGTCTCCTTGCCCTCGGCATCGACCACCGGCCGGACATGCAGCGACTGGATCAGGCCGCGCCGGACGATGGACTCGGCCAGTTCTTCGACCGAGACGCCGGCCTTCACGCGCCTGACGTTCGACTGGGAGAGCACGAGCTTGTTGAAGGGGATGTCGCGCGAGGACGACAGGGTGATCTTCTGAACGGCAGTAGCCATGTTCTTCACTCCATGACGGACGCCGGGGAGCCTCTCTCTCCGGCAACCAGCCCGTCGCGAACTCCCCATCCCTCCTTTCACTCTCCCGGCCCCGTGCCGGCGCAATTCCCCTTGACCGTCAGATCTCGCCTCGGGCGCGCAGGCTGGTCTCCCGGCCGGCGCCGGTGATGATGTGGTCATGCAGAGTCACACCCAGAGCCGCGCAGGCTTTCTGGATCTCCCTCGTCATCGCGAGATCGGCGGCGGAGGGTTCGGGATCGCCGGCCGGGTGATTGTGGACGATGATCAGCGCGGAGGCGTTGAGTGCCAGGCTGCGCCGCAGCACCTCGCGCGGATAGACCGGGACATGATCGATCGTGCCGATGGCGAGGCATTCGTCCGAGATGAGCCGGTTCTTCCGGTCGAGATAGAGGACGTGGAAGCGCTCGACCTCGCCGCGGATGGTGAGGGCGCAATAGTCCAGAACCGCCTGCCAGGAGGACAGGACCGGGTTCTGGTTGAGGTGGCGCAGCAGGATCTGGCGGGCTTCATAGACCACGGCCTGCTCCTGGGCCGAGAACCGGGGAGGCTGCGGGTCGCTGGCGGGTTTCCTCAGATGTCGCGTCATGTTCGTATTCCCCGACGGGCAACCGGCCGGGCGCCGGGACTTTCACCGCGTCACGGCGAGAAGCGCCGCCCTCTGCCTCGGAGAGAGCGGCGCGGGATCGCAAATCCTGAGAGCCGGACCTCAGGCTTTCCGGGTTTCCGTATCGGCGGGTTTCAGGGCCGATCCGGCGTCGTCACGAGCGCGGGGCGTAGAGGCTGCGCTCGGCCGCGCGGATGCTGCCGGCGGCCCGGGCCGCTTCGGACCAGACCGAGATCGGGAAATCGCCGGTGAAGAGCAGGTCGCGCTCGATGCCCATACCGAAGGGCAGCCGGATCGATTCCAGCTCGCTGAAGCTCCAGCTTCCGAGTTCGGGACAGCCGATGTCGGCCAGGCCGAACATCACGTCGCCGTCTTCATCCAGTTCGGTCGCGAGCCAGACGCCCTCGCCGAAGGGATTGAAGAATTTGACGACGGGAACGTGGTCGATACCGCGCTGCCGGCCATTGGCGAGGAGCTGCGCGCGCTGGGTGCCGGTCAGGAGGATCATGCCGCCACCCTCCGCTCGATCGAGGCCGCAACCGTTACATCGCCGTCCTCGTCGGGCAGATGCGCCAGCAGCCAGTCGGCCGCCTTGCTCGCCTGCGAGGCGGCGCGGACGATGGCGCGGTTGTCCTCGCGCAGCACCTCCAGTAATCCGCAGCAGTCCATAATGTGAAGGAACGTGACGTCAACGCTTTGAATCCGCAGGATCTGGCCGTTTGCGTCTGCTCTTTGCTCAGCATTATTTTCGACGGAACCTTTGCTGTCGTTTTGACCAGCAAAGGAATCAATAATGTCGAATGCCGATTACGAGCCCATCTCCAAACTCCGCATTTCACTGACCGAGCAACGATACAGCCCCGTGGTGATCGGGAACTACTGCGCCTACGCGCGTGGGTTTGTCGACTATCTTGCCCAGCGGGACATCCTGATCACAGAGGTGACCGAGGCGGAGGTGGCTCAGTACCTCCACCATGCGATTGCGATGTTCCGCAAACGCCATGGGCGGGCGCCGGCGCGGGATTGGCATTCCATTCCGCGTTCTGGAATCCACGCGTTGCTGCGGCTCGCACAGGGTCAATGGCCAATTGCACCGAAAGCGACCTGCGCTGCCGACGAACTGCGCTTTGCCGTCTGTGAGGAATATGAGACCTGGCTGCGCGAGGAGCGAGGCCTTGCCGCGGCCAGCATCGACGCATTGATGTGGGAGGGGCGGAACTTTCTGACCTGGCAGCTTGATCGACGCGGCCCCGACAGTCTGATGACGATGACGGTGGGCGACATCGACCGCTACATGGACGCGCGCAGCCCTCACCAGACGCGCAAGTCGGTGAAGGATGTGGCGGAGCGGCTTCGCTCGATGCTGCGCTATCTGCACCGGACGGGGCGCACCGCGATCGACTTGTCGCCGCACGTCATCGCGCCCTTGCTCTATGCCTATGAAGGGGTGCCCTCAATCCTTGAGCGGGACCAGATCGCTGCCGTTTTGCAGGCTGCGGGGAAGGACAAGACGCCGATGGGGTTGCGAGATCATGCCATCCTGCAACTGCTCGCGACCTATGGCCTGAGATCGGGCGAAATCTGCAATCTGCGGATCGAGGACATCGACTGGCGGGCGGGATCGATCCGCATCAGGCACACCAAAACCCGGGCCTGTTCATTCCTGCCATTGATGGTGCCGGTGGGCGAAGCGGTGCTCGCCTATCTGCAGGCGGGGCGGCCTGTGACCGACGCCCGGGAAATCTTCATCCGCACACGTGCGCCCTATCGCAAGCTCGGCTTGCTGGCCGGCATGGTGCGGCGGCGACTTGAGGATGCCGGAATCAAGCCGGCCGGCAAGAGCGGTTCTCATATCTTCCGCCACGCACGTGCAGTCGAGATGCTACGCGCCGCCGTGCCCCAGAAAGTGATCGGCGACCTGCTCGGGCATCGCTCTACAGAATCCACGGCGCCCTATCTGAAGCTTGCCACCGAGGACCTCCGGGCCATTGCGCTCGATGTGCCGGGACAGGAGGTGCGGTCATGACGATCTGGCCCGACCCTGAGCGCCAGTTGATCGCGCGCTACATTGCAGGCCTCAACCTGCGCACCACGAACAGCCGCATCTACTACAGGCAGGCGCTCAACATCTTCCAGGATGTCGCCGAACGTCACGCCAAGCTCGACAAGGATATGCTGGTGGCATGGCTGAATGTATCGCCGGGCCGGTGGGCCTCGACGACGCGGCTGCACCGAACCCGGATTATCGACCGGTTCCTCGATCATCTTGAGGAAACCGGAGCGATCGCACGTAATCCCATCGCCGCCCTGCGCGACGCTTGCAATATCAAACAGTGCAAGCCGGTGTGGCGGGCGCTGGCCTCCCGCGAGCCGGACAGCGCGCTCGCCGAACTACACCAGCCCAGGCAGTTCGGCAGCGTGCTGGGCAAAATGATGGCCGAGCACGTCACGCTGATGCGCAACCGGGGTTACAAATACACCGCGCAAACGGCCTGGCTCTCGCGGTTCGACCGGTTCCTGCAGTTGAATCCGGCGCTTCAGGGTCAGTCGCTCGGGGTGATTCTCGAACACTGGTCGGTGGCGAAAACGACGCGCAACCATCCCAACGAGTGCGAAAAACTGAAGCGCACCCTTGCGAAAATCCTCCGGCATCAGAATCCATCAATCCCGCCGCGCCGGCCCGACCCACGTCCGGGAAAGGAAGTGGCCAAGCATTGGCGAAAGCCGCATATTTACACACCCGCCGACGTGCGCCGTATGCTCGACGTCGCCCGTTCCTACCCCTCGCCACGGGCGCCGCTTCGCTCGTTGAGCCTCTACACCATGCTGCTGCTCGCCTATTGCGCGGGTCTGCGGCGGAGCGAACTGGCCCGCCTCGATCTTGGTGACGTTGAGTTCCGGGGCGGCACGATCACGATCCGCCAGACCAAGTTCTACAAGACCAGGATACTGCCGCTTCCCGACAGCGTGATGGTCGAGCTTCAAGTATATACCGACGCCCGACGCCGCGCCGGTGGATCACTTGATCCGCGTTCCGGCCTGTTCTGGCACGAACGGCGTGGCGACCGCTATACGAAGCAGACTGTCGCCCGGCTTCTCGTAGAAGTCATACGTCGTGCCGGGCTGAAACCGCCTCAAGGGCGAACAGGACCACGCCTGCACGACCTGCGGCACTCGATGGTCGTGAACCGGATCCTCGAATGGTACAAGACGGGCATCAACCCACAGGATCGTCTGCCGTTCCTCGCCACCTATCTTGGCCATCGGGATATCAACTCGACGCTGGTCTACATTACCGTCACACAGGACCTTCTGCATCACGCCAATGAGCGGTTCCGCGTGCTGGGAGCGCCATGCCTCAACATCGGGCCAGAGGTGCCGGCATGACCAGGAACAATCGGTTCCCAGACCTGATGCGCGCGTTCTTCTACGAATGGCTGGTCGAGCAGCGCAATGCATCCATCCATACGGTTCGGTCGTACCGCGATGCCTGGCGGCTCTTCCTCCGGTTCGTCGCACAGCGCGCAGGAAAGAAGGTGGCGATGATCACGCTGGCCGATCTGACCGCCGGAGAGATCATCGCGTTCCTCGGTCACGCCGAACACGAACGCGGCGGCACGATCGGCACGCGCAACTGCCGACTTGCAGCGATCCGCAGCTTCTTCAACTTCGTTGCGACCAGGGATCCCGGATCGATCGCGCAATGCGTCGAAATCCTCAACATCCCGACAAAGCGCGGTCCAGTATCGGAACCATGTTATCTGGACCCGGTGGAAGTGACGGCGATCCTGGCTCAGCCTGATCGTTCGACACTCGAAGGTATGCGCGATCACGCGTTGTTCTCGTTCCTCTACAACAGCGGCGCGCGAATACAGGAAGCGCTCGACCTGTGCCCTGATGCGATCAGGTTCGAAAGTCCAAGCTGCGTGCGACTGACTGGCAAGGGTCGAAAAGAACGTATCTGCCCGCTCTGGCCGGAAACCGCGATGCTGTTGAAGAAGCTGCTCGAACGGCAACCGCGGGCGCCAGACCAGCGGCTGTTCGTCAACCGCTATAGCGAGCCGCTCAGCGCGTCGGGGGTCCGGTTCAAGCTTGCCGCCTATGTGAGGGCGGCAGCCGAGACCACGCCAACGCTACGCGACAAGCATGTGACGCCCCACGCCTTCCGGCACGCAACCGCCGTGCACCTCATATCGGCGGGCGTCGACGTCACGGTTATCCGTAGCTGGCTCGGTCACGTAAGCCTCGATACGACGAACCACTATGCCAGAGCCAATCTCGAAACAAAGCGCAAGGCACTGGAGCAGGTCGGCGTTCCCGAAACACACGGCCGCCAGCCCTCGTGGAAACGCGATACGAGCGTGCTCGCCTGGCTCGACACGCTCTGAAATAATGCGGAGGAATGTGGCGAGATAACCCGAACTTCCGCCAATCTGGCCGCGTTCCTTCACATTATGCGCTGCTGCGGATTACTCGAGTTATGACGACGTGAGCATAAGGTGAGCCAGGAGCCGATATAGTCGGCATGGCGCACGGTCGGCACGATGCCGAGCGAGGCGCAGCAGAAGGCCGCGTTCATCTCGGCGACCAGCTCCTCGAAGGCGTATTTCTTCGTGCCGAAGCTGCCCGAAAAATCCCGTCCCAGGCGCGAAGCATGGCCTGTGGCGTGACCCATCTCGTGGAGCGCCGTCCTGTGCCAGTTGATCGGTTCGAAATAGGCGGCCGGAGGCGGCACCTGCACGTAGTCGAGCGCCGGAACATAGAAGGCGCGATCCCCGCCGATGCGGAAATCGATCCCGGTCGCCTCGATCAGCGCCTCGACCCTCGGCTCGATCATGCCGGGCGGCGATGGCGGGGCCTCGATAGCGATGTCCTCGGGCAGACCCTCGCATTGCGCCGCGTTGAACACGGTGAAGCGCTTCAGGAACGGAATGCTGCTGGCTTCTTCGCCCGACTCCCGGGCGCGGCGCTTCTCGTCCTCGGGGGTGAAGCGGTCGGCATAGACGACGGTGGTGCCGCGCTCGCCCTTGCGGACATTTCCGCCGAGCGAGAGCGCTTGACGGAAGGTAAGCCAATGCTGGCTGGGATAGCCGTGCTGGACCACGGCGCCCCAGAGGATCAGGACGTTGATCCCGGAATATTGCCGCGCGGTCGCGGCGTTTCTCGGCATGGCGAGCGGCGCCTTCGCCGCCGCCGTCCCCCAGGGCTGGACCCAGGGAAGCCGGCCTTCCTCCAGCTCGGCGATGATCTTGTCGGTGATGTCGTCATAGAGATTGCTGCGGGCGCCGCCTGGGCGGGCGCGGTCCTGTCTGGCCATCGGGATGATCTCCGCGACGGGCGCCGGAGGCCACTCCTCCAGCCCTCAACCCGTCACGGAAAACCCGTCCGCACTCTCCCTCTCCGGGGGTGTTGCGGGGGAATCCCCCGCTCGAAGGGGGGGGTGTCGGCAACGCAGTGCCGACCAGGGGGAAGGCCTCCCCACCAAACAAACCCTGTACCAGATATGTCGCACCGTCGTTACAGCCGGGTCTTGCCGCAGGAAGGACACCGAATGGCGGCGCGGCGACAAACCGGTATACCCGTAGTCCCCGACCGGCTCACGGCCAGCAGGCATCGCCCTCTGCGCGATCGTCGGCTCATCGAGTTCCGGAACGGTCGGATTCTCCCGTTCCGAGGAGGCAAAGGGCGGTATATCCTCGTCGCGCAGCCCCTTGACGGCCCATCCCCCCTCGCGGTGCGCCGGCCCACCTCACTCCGCTGATACGCAAAATGGCGTGGTAAGCTGGAACGCACCCATTTCGGAAACTTCTGCCAGACCGTCAGCGATAAGTTCTTCGCCGATAGCGCGGAACTCCTCATCGCTGAGCGCAAGGCCGTCGAGGATCTCGTTGATGTTTGAGCGATCGAGAACACAACCGGCTTCCTCGATCACGGCAACTGTGCGATCTTTCGGGGTCCCGGCATGCGCGTTGAGGGGTGCGGAAGGGCAATTTGGCGAGGTGAGCCGGAACACGCCCATTTCTGAAACATCGGCCAACCCTTCGGCGACGAGTTCCTCGCCGATAACGCGGAACTCCTCATCGCTGAGTCCGAGACCGTCGAGGACTTCGTTCACGTTCGAGGCATCGAGGACACAACCGGCTTCTTCGATCACAGCCACCGTGCGGTCCTTCGGGGTCTCGGCATGAGCGGCGAGCGGCGCAAACATGCAGGCTGCGAGCAGGATATGTGAAAGTTTCATCGTCGGGTTCACCTTCCCATGCGCTATGGTTGAAAGGTCTCCACTCGCCGTCACGCGACGGCATTCCCCAACCCTCGTGCCGGAGCCTATAGCACTGCGCTACGCACTCCGCCCCGTTCGTTCAAACGGGCTGAAGCCGGCATGAACTGAAAAGCGCTCCCGGCCACCTTCGGTATCATGGGAAGGCTGCGGGTGGGGCGGTGTCGAGGCAGGCCGTTAGCCGGAAGATACCCCGTGGCATGGCGTCACGTTCGGCTCCCGGATCGTCGGTCAATGCTGGCAAGTGATACCAAAGCGCCGTGTTCAACTCCGGCATCAGCAGCCAAGGTGGTGCCGGCTGCCCCTGTTGCGGCTGCGCCAAGGTAAAGCCCAGTTCCGCATCCAACGCATAGAAGCGCAGCAATGACGGCAGTTCATCCATCGGCGCATCCGGCCAGCGGGAACGAAAGGCCTCGATGGTGTTTGCCGGACCGGTTGCACGCGCTTCGGGCGCGTAGGGATCGCCGACCGGATTTAGCGTTATGTTTCCCTGCGACGCGGCGACATCGAATACAAACCAATAGTCGCGTTGAGGCGTGGTGAGCCGCAGATACAGGTCCGAGGAAAACCCGGCCCGCGTCCGTGCCGGGACGAGCGTGATGGCATACTCATCGCCCTCGGTCCCCAATGTATAGACAGAGCGTTCTGCTGGACAGCCCGCTAATGCGATCTCAGATTGGGCCGCCGCTGCCGCGGGGAAGATCAACGCAGCCAACAGAGTGGCGAGATACCGTTTCACAATGCCTCCTATTCGCCGGCCCGGTTCAGCCAGACCACACGCCGCGCGACGACATACTGGCCCTGGGCGGCGCCCTCGATCTCAAGGATGGCGTAGATCGTGTCCATGTCGACGGGCAGCATGCGCAGCGTCATGTCCATGACCGAGCCCGCCATGGCCACATGGCTCTGACCGATGAGACGGGGCAAATCCTCCTGATCGCAGTCTCCGGCCCATGCCAGCACGGCTTCGTCCGGCGTCATTGCCGGCTCGGGGATCTCGGGATGGTTGGCCTCGATCACCCAACGGCCTTCGTCGGCAAGGGTGATAACCATCGGCTCTGTCAACTCCGCATGGTCGAGCAGCAGATCCTCGCCCAGTACCCAGATCGACATGATCTCTGTTTCGGGGGAAGGCTCCATGGGGATGACCATCCTGCCGGCATGGACGTAGCCGGACAGGTGATCAACGCGCCAGTCGCCCACAAAGTGTTCCCGCAGTTCCTGCCACGTTGCCGGCGAGGACGTTCCGCAAAGGTCCGAAATGTCGCCCGCGCGCTGCGCCAGCGCGGGAACGGCGGCGCAGGACAAAATGGCTGTCAAAACGATGACCGGTCTCATTGGATTTTTCCTCCCTGCCGCAGAACGCTAGTGCCCGGTAGCGGTGATCCGGCCTCCATCCACATCCAGAACCAGCATTTGTCGTTCGCCGGCAGTTCGGCCTGACATCGGGTAGGCCGTCAGGCCTGCCTCGATCACGCCGGTGAAGTGAAGTGAACCGTCATTGTTGTGGTCGATTTCGAGCATTGCCTGCCCCCCGGCCTGGCTTGACAGTCCAAGAGCGGGATTTCCGTCTTCGTCCTCGAGCCGCAGTTCGAGAAGACTTGTGGTCCCATCGGCCACCATCACCATCAACCGGATGGAACCGATGCCCGATGGCACCTCCTGCGGTTCGGCAAGAATCCGCAGAGAGCCAATGCCTTCGCTCTCGAAATGGAATTCTGACCGCTCGGCGTCGATCCGCCATGAAACAGGTGCCACTTCGAGAAACCCAGTCATATCCCCACCCGGCTGATCGGCCAGCACAGGCGCGGACAGGCAGATCGCAATTAGGGAAAGCGCCGCGGTCCTCACTGCAACTCACTCAATACGGCTTCAAATGTCAGGCTAACGCTGAGAGTGTCGTCAGGGTCAGGATTACGAAGTGCAATCCGGTCCATACTCGTTAGAACACCTTCCACCTGGCCCGCGATCGCCAGCACACCGCCTTGGTCTGAGGCGCTCGTAATTGTCAGGGAGAGTTCATCGTCCAGGTCCGCACGGTAAATGCGATACGGATCGGTATCGAGAATTGGGATATCGATTTCTGCGGAAAAGAAGTCACCATCGAGATCGCCGATCCACTCTGCGCCGAGGGATAAGTTGCCCAGACCGCGCTCTCTCAGTGCCGGTGCTCGAAAATAGATTGAAAAGCTTGAAGATGTGAAGTCAGACTGCTCTGTCCAGACCGACAGTTCTATCTCTTCGCCTGCGATCGTCCCTGACGCGGCTCCCCCCGGCTCTGCAGCCATGACGGGAACGGCAAGGGCGAGTAAGCCAAATGCAGTGATGACTGATCTGAGCATGGTCTTGGGTTCTCCGGATTCTTTGATGTGTTCGTAGTTCATTCGCCGAGCGTGATCATCGCGCGTCCGAGAACGCTCTGGCTTTGAAGGTCGAGAAACCGCACTTCGTATTGTCCCGGCTCGTCCGGGAGCTTGATTACCGTTTCGGTTTCGTCGCCCACGCGATGGACTGTAATCCAGGTAAAGTCGGGCGCATCAGCTCGTGCCAGCGCCACGCGCCGGTCGGCATCGCCAGCTTCGATTGTCCACGAAACCGTAACGATGTCGCCCGGCCTTGCCGTACCAGGAACCATTAGCCCGGCCCCCTCGTCTATCGGCGCGTCCGCCGCCAGCACCTCGAGCGGTCGCCGGGCCATGACCCGATCGCCGCGGTCCAAATGGTAGCGGATTTCATAGGCACCAGGCTCCGCGGGTGCAGTGAACGTGGCCTGATCTTCGTCCTGAATGCGGCGATAGCCACTTTGCTCGCCGTCGGGCGTGCCGCCGGGAACGATGGCTATGTAGTCGCGCGGATGTATGGCGCCGGTCCAGGAAAGCGTGATCTCGGCGCCGGCCCGCGCCCTGTCCGGTCCGTCGAGCGAAACATCACCATCCATCACCTCGACCGGGGTGCGGGCGAGCACGCGATCCCCCGCGTCCAGTTGCAGGCGCACCTCGTAGAGGCCGGGTTCGGCAGGCGCGCGAAGCTCGCCCTCGCTCCGACCTTGCATGCGATCGTAATCGGCATAGGTGCCGTCCGCAGAACCGGCGGGAACGATCGTCACGTAGTCGCGCGGGTGCAGGCCCTCACCCTGCCAGGTGACCGGGAAAGCCGACCCGACAACGACCTGAGCCGGCGCGGAGACAGTAACCTCGGCATCGACCACCTCGACCGGGGTGCGGGCGAGCACGCGGTCCCCCACGTCCAATTGCAGGCGCACCTCGTAGAGGCCGGGTTCGGCAGGCGCCCGCAGCTCGCCCTCGCTCCGACCTTGCATGCGATCGTAGTCGGCATAGGTGCCGTCCGCCGAACCGGCGGGAACGATCGTCACGTAGTCGCGCGGGTGCAGACCCTCACCCTGCCAGGTGACCGGGAAAGCCGACCCGACAACGACCTGAGCCGGCGCGGAGACAGTAACCTCGGCATCGACCACCTCGACCGGGGTGCGGGCGAGCACGCGGTCCCCCACGTCCAATTGCAGGCGCACCTCGTAGAGGCCGGGTTCGGCAGGCGCCCGCAGCTCGCCCTCGCTCCGACCTTGCATGCGATCGTAGTCGGCATAGGTGCCGTCCGCCGAACCGGCGGGAACGATCGTCACGTAGTCGCGGGGGTGCAGGCCTTCACCCTGCCAGGTGACCGGGAATGCCGACCCGACAACGACCTGGGCCGGCGCGGAGACAGTAACCTCGGAATCGACAACTTCGACCGGGGTGCGGGCGAGCACGCGGTCCCCCGCGTCCAATTGCAGACGCACTTCATAGAGGCCGGGCTCGGCTGGCGCACGAAGCTCGCCTTCGGTACGGTCCTCCAGCCGGTCATAGTCCGCATAGGCTCCGTCTTCGGCGTCGGCGGGGACAATTGTCACATAATCACGCGGAGCCAGACCCTCACCTTCCCAGCTCACCGTAAACGCGGAGCCAACCAAGGTTTGTGCAGGGCCGAAGACCTGGGCGGTGGGCTGTTGCGACGTGATGGGCGGGAAAATGGCGTGGACATTGCGCGCGCTGTCCAACGCCAAACTGGCCTCGGTCTGCGAGAAGTCGTCCTGCGCCGTCGAATGGACCGTCACGATATAGTCGCCGAACGGCAGATCCGTGATGAAGGGGTTCGCGGTGCCGGTCTGCACCATGTTGAACGAAGTATCCGATATCTCCCAGATCACCTCGCCGGACAGAAGCGGAAGCTCCAGTGGCGCTGCTGGCCGCTCCCAGACGGTCTCGTCGCCGATCTCCTCGCCTCCGAGATTTGCGGTGAAGGTGAAACTCCCTGAGGCCGGGGCGGCAGTGACCTCGCGCAAGGCTTCGTTGAGTTCCTGGGCATTGTCGGCAGTCAGGAAGCGGCCGCCGGTTTCCTCGGCGATGCATTGCATCTGCAACAGGGCATCGGCTTCGCCCCGCACGTCGAAGCCGATGACATGGGCGGTAAAATCTACGCCCGCTTCTTCCAATGCGCGGGCGGCGGCGCAAGGATCAGGATTGCAGGTCTCGATCCCATCGGAAACCAGGATCACCGTCGCCGCCTGTTCGGTGTGGCGCAACGCCTGAGCCGCGGTGATGACGGCATCGGTCATCGGGGTCATGCCCCGCGGGTTCAACCCTTCAACGATGCCGGCGATCTCTGCCGCAGTGCCGTGCGCGGGTTCGACCAAGGTCTCGATATCCGCGCATTGCCCGCGCTCGCGATGGCCATAGGTGACGAAACCGAGATTCTGATCGACGGGGAAATCCGACACAATGTCGCCGACGACATCGCGCGCGATGGTGATTTTGTTCACCCCATCGATCTGCCCCCACATCGACCCCGAGGCGTCCAAAACGAGGATCGTGCTGGGGCGCTCCTGGGCAAGCGCCGCCGGCGCAAGGGCGGATGTCAGGGCGATGAACCCGGCGGTCACAAGAGATCTCATGCGGCTTCTCCATCGCGCGCTGTCCCGAAGCGGGCACCGGCGCGTTCTTTCAGCTTGCGGAAATGTGAGGACATCTGCTCCAGCCGCGCGTCCCACTCAGGGTCGGGCTCCTGGCCATCGGTGATCCTGAAATAGACCTGCATCAGGCAGGTGACGGCGAAGGGCTCGAGAAAGGCCGCCTTGACGCTCCAGGCGAACAGCAACGCGAAAACGAAGCCGCCCGCCGACCAGGCGCCGGGCATGACGTAGACCAGTGCCGCTGCCGGGGCGAGCATCACGAGGAAGATCAGGAAGGCGAGACCATAGGTGAAGAGCGTCAGCCAGGCGGCGTTCCGGAGCATCGCCTTCCAGTTCTGGCCATAGAGCACCAGCGCCTCGCGTGCGGATATCCAGGGATCGGTCGAGCGGGTGCGGATGGCATGGGCGAGGATCACCTCATCGATGAAGCCCACCGCCACGCGCAGGAAGGCCTGCACAATGCCCATCAACTGCCGGACATAGGGGATCGGCAGGATGGACAATACACCGCGCACAAGGCCGATGACGGCGCGAATGACTCCCTTGACCAGTTGGTCCAGCGCGAAGAGCAGTGAGGCCTGGCCGAAGCGCTCCTTCACCACGGTCGTTGCATGGGCAATCTGGCCGCTCCCTTCCGGGAGGGGCTTGCCGTCAATCAGTTCGACAAGAACCGCGACATGGCCTGCCTTGACGATGTAGAGAATGTATTCCCGAAGCCAGTACATTACAGCGCCGGTCAGGCCAAAGCCGGCCATGCCGCCCCAAGCCATCGCGGTCGCGCGGAACTCGTCATCCCCGAAGGCGCCAACGCCCCAGCCGACCCCGATACCGGCGCCGGTGGCCAGAATATAGGCCAGTGTGATTCCGAAATAGACGGCGGCACGCAGGAGCACGAAAGGCAATGTTCGGCCCAACAGTCCGAGAGCTTGTCTGATATTGAAATCCCACATGGCTCCGGTTCCTTTTGGGGCAATCAGCTTGAAGGTTGAGATGCGGGGGAAGTTTGTTCGCCCCCGAAATGGCGTCGCAGCCAGGCATTGATGTCATTGGCGATTAGCACGGGCCCGTCGCCGGACACGCTCCACCGCGACAGCGCGACCCGTGTTGCCGGGCGGGTGTTGCGAAAAACCAGAACCACCTTCGAGGTGCTGCGGTCCTCTCGCGAGGTATGGCTGCGGTCAAGTTCGGCACTGTCGAGCGCCTCAAGCGGATAGTCCCGCTGACGCGTGCCGAGGCGCGATGTCCGGATGATGCTGACCAGCCCCGACCCTGCGTCCAACCTGAGCCGTGTGCGCTCGGACAGGGCGATATATCCCGCGAGAAAGGCCCCGTTCAGCCCGACCAGCAGCACCAGCGCGGTCAGGAACTCGCCCCCGATCAGATTGGCAAGCCCGATCAGCGTGATCGGCAGGACAGGCACCATGACGAACCACAGGATAAAGCGCGGTATCGCCAGTTCCAGTTCCAGTCGTTCGGGCGTGTTCGTCTCAATACTCATGACGGGTTTCCCTTTCCCTGGCGGGAAAGCCAGCCATTGACGACGCCCGTCAGACGCGCCACCTCTTCGGGATCCGGGCGGAACATGGGCACTATGATCTCGCGCCGTTCTGGTCCCGATCCGCAAATCAGCACCAGCCGGGTCTCATCGTTTCCTGCCGCCGTGCCATAGTGCGCGACGCTTTCCAGCTTGTGCAGGTCCGAAAGTGCGAATGTCTCTTCACGCCGCCCGCGCAATGTGGTCACACGCAGCCGGACAAGGCCGGCATGCCTGTCCAGGCTCAGTTGAGTCAGCTGCACCAACTCGTGCATGTAGAGCCAGCCGATCAGGCCCACCACGGCAAGCACGATGATCCCCGTTCCGGTCGCACCATCCCCGATGGCTGCCAGGCCCGCCGCGATCGCCACCAATATCACCGACGCAGCAATCACCGCCCGCCGGACCGGACGATTCTCGATCTCCAGCACGCTGTCGGAGATTTGCGTCACGCGCAGCGGATCAGCCAGAAACTCGGCCAGTGTCATGGGCCTGCACCCAACGACGTGTCGATCCGCCCCTCGACGTCGCGACAGTCGTCCGGGGCATCCCGGCGGCATAGGGTTGCCGCAAAGCTGGCCTGGATGCGGCCTTCATCCTCAAGATCCAGCAGGTCGATCGACATCTGCGGCGGCTCTTCCTCGCTTTCCCAGACCGCGCCCGCCATCGCCCCGCGATCGGGCCGCATGTCGATGGTCAGACCGGCGGGCGGCGTATCTCCGGAAGGCTTGCCGTGAAAGATCAGGCCGATAGAAATGCTGCCGTCACCAAGTGCATGCAGTTCGATCATGGTCAGCGGGCCGATATCGGTGATCTGCACCATCGCCGAGCCATCATCCTGACGCATCACCTGCCAGTTCAGTTCTTCACCGTCCAAGTTTGCCCCGATCTCGCCGATGGCGTCCAATGCACCAGCCGGGGTTGCGATTCCGAGGGCCAGGACAAGCGGGACAAGCACCTTCATTGGCATTCCTATCGGCTGATCAGCTGTTCGCGGACGCCCCGCGCCGAATTGCGTTTTGTTCCCATCGCCTCATTGGCCGAGAAGAAACTGATGATCCCGTCCGAGCGCCGCGCACCGGTGCCGAATTGCCATTCGAATTGCGGCGCCGAGGCAATCTGGCAATCCTGAACCAACGCCCATTCCCAAGGCTCCGCGCCGGGCTCGGAACCCGTTGAAGTCAACATATAAAACTGCGGGTCCATTGCCTCGCCACGCACAAAGTCAAAGCGCAGCGGCTTGTTGCCACCTCGAACCGGCACCAGTTCGGTCTGAATGCCGTCCGAACCCAGATACAATCGGTTGCGGTTCCGATCATAAATGATCTCGAAGGTGCTCTCCTGAACGCCTATTGCCACACTCGTTCCGATGGCGGCTTCGGTCCACGTTCCCGCGATCAGCGGACCAATCTGTCGCAGGTCAAAATTACCGGCGCGATGGACGTCCGCGTGGCAGACCGGGTTGGACGGTTCACCGGCCAGTGCTGAGGTTGCCGTAGCGATCAGCAGCAGGGCCGCAGTTCGGGCAAAGGCGGGTCCAGCCATCTCAGTCAAGCTCTTCAAGCCGGGTGTCGAAGCTGAAGGTGACAGGCCGGGTTTCGGACGAGGGGCCACCGCTGACTTGCCCGTTGTTGCATCCGGGGGATGCTGGGATGAGAGCGCAACGAGTTTCGTTTGCGGGGCGAAGGCTGACTTGCCCGGTGAGCGTACCCTTCAAGGCGACGATCCCGTCGCCCGGCGTGAATTCCTCCAGGGTCAGTGTCAGGCTGTCCTGATCGCCGGTCCAATTCCGTCCCATGTCGCGCGCAAAGGTGATCGTCAGCGCCATTTCGCCGGGCGCGGGCAATTCGCCATTGATCGTCAGTTCCAGATTGACCGGCCCCTGATCGCCCTCCATCTGTGAGGCAAGCAAGGAGGCATCGGCATAGTTGCCGATGATCGTCGCGCCGGACAATTCGGGGGCAACAGTCAGCTCTAGCGGCTGATCGCCAAAACTGCCGGTAACCAGCCCTCCAGGCTCGTCGGCCAGCGCCGGCAGCGCCAGCAGACAGGCCAGAACAGGTATGCCCGCTCTTCGCATGGTCGAGAAGATGGTCAAGCGTAGATCCTCCTGCTGTTTGATTCTGAGTTTAGTTCTGCTCAAGACTGGCCGCCCCGTTCGTTTGAACGGGGAACATGTAGTCTCCTGTGATAGAGTTCAGTCCGGAACCTGGTTTTCATTTTGGGTTGTGGTGATGAGCTTGCGATATCACATCGTTCAGACCGCGTTGATGACGGCACTTGTGTTCATGGCCGTACCAGCGGCTGCCGAGGACGTCCTGCTGACCCTGACCGGCGCGGTCACGGACGGCAGAGTGGAGATGACGCGCGCGGATTTCGATACGATGGACTGGCATGAGTTTTCGACATCAACCAGCGTCACAGACGGCAGGCCGGAGTTCCGCGGTGTGCTGATGCGAGACATCCTCGCCCATGCCGGAGCCGAGGGAAGTAGTGTGCGCGCGACAGCGTTGAACGACTATGTCGTCGATATACCTGTCGAGGATTTTCACCGGTTTGATGTTCTGGCCGCGCTTTACATGGATGACGTGCCTCTGACCCCGCGTGACAAGGGTCCAGTCTGGATCGTCTATCCGCGCGACAATCACGGCGTTCTGGCCGATATACGGTATGACATGCGATGGGTCTGGCAGCTTGTCTCGCTGCATGTGCAATGACCGGCACAGTCGGGCGAGCCCGCTATCTGTGGCTTGGTGGGCTGGTGGCGATCTGCCTGGGCCTGCTGGGGCTGGCTGCGTGGCAGCTTGTCGTGCTGGAACGCCAGATGCGCATTGCCGCAACCGAGAACATGATCTGGGTCTTTGGCCAGACGCAGATCGAGGCCTTGAACCTTGCGCTGGCGCTCTCGGATGAGGCAGCGCCACATCAGGTCCAGACCCGTTTTGATATATTGGTTTCGCGGCTGACGCTGTTGGAAGATGGGCCGCAACGTCGCTTTCTCGAGAATGCGGGAGTGTCCGAAACACTTGCACGCTGGCGCAGTGGGCTTCTGGCGCTTGACCCCGCGCAAGGTGCCGATCCGGCCGCGCTGCGGGCACATGTCACGGCGCTGGTCGTTGCACTAAGGACCAAGGCGAGTCTGGTGATGTCCCATGAATGGCAGAGTCAGGCCACGCGCCTGGACAGCCTGAGGCACCTGCATTTGCTTGCGCTGATGTCAGTGCTGGGGGCTGCTGTAGCGGGATTGGGGCTGGTGGCAATCCTGATCGATCGTGAGAGGCGGCTGATGAGCGGACAGCTGGACCACCTGCGGGCTGAGAAGCTCGCCAGCGATCTGGAACGCGAACGCGAAACCTCTGAGAACCACCGCCGGTTCGCCGACCTGATTGCCCATCAGTTCCGCACGCCGCTAGCCGTAATCGACAGCGCGATGCACCGCCTGACGCGGCGCAGCGGCGGCCCGGTTCCACCAGAACTGATCTCGGAAAAGGCGGCGGTGTCCCGTGAGGCGGTCGCGCGGCTCGTGAAGTTGACAGATACCGCATTGATGATGTCCCGGCTGGAACGCGATGCGGTTCTTCCTAGCCTGCGCGCCCATGACCTAAGCGATCTGGTATCTTCAGTCATTGATGACCTGATGGCGACGGCGCGGGACCGCGACCCGGCCCGTATCCGGCAGTCGGTGCAAACAGAACCAGCTGTCGCTCTGTGCGATCCGATGTTGACCGCCGAAATCCTGTCCAACCTCCTGCGCAATGCGCTCTTGTATTCTCCGCCCGATTGCCGCGTCGATTTGAGTGTTTTTCAGTCGCGGGACCGCATCGTCTGTCGGGTCGAGGACAGAGGGAGGGGTATGTCGCCCGAAGAGATTGAGTGTGCTTTTGACAGGTTTTACCGAGGCAGCGGGCACGAGACTTTGCCCGGCTCCGGATTGGGGCTGACGCTTGCGCGCGATCTGGCCCGAATACAGGGAGGAGACGTGACCTTGACGCAGCGTGACGGGGGAGGCCTGACGGCCGCGCTTTACCTGCCGAAGGATGACGCCGCATGACCGCGCCACTGATCCTGTGTGTCGAGGATGAGCCATCCCTGCGCGACGACATCGCCTTCGAACTGCACGAGGCCGGTTACATCGTGAGCGCCGCCGGAGATGCGCGCGAAGCGCTGGCCTGTCTGGAAAGGCAGCGCCCCGATCTGATCCTCTGTGACATCCTGATGCCCGGCATGGACGGTAAGAGGTTCATGTCCCATTTGCGCAGGACGAGACCCGATCTTGATGACGTGCCCTTTGTCTTTCTGACTGCCCTGTCCTCGCGCCAGCAGGTAATCGATGGGCGCATGGCGGGGGCCGACGATTATGTGACCAAGCCCATTGATTACGACCTGCTTCGTGCCACCGTTGAAACGCGCCTGAACCGGATGCAAAGGTTGCGCGCCATGCCGGGAGATCGGTCTGGCCTGGCCGCCCTCGACCGCCTGGCTCTTGGCGTGGTGCTGCTCGATGCCAATGGCGGCGTGGTCCATGCCAACCCTCTGGCCCAAAACTTGTCGGGCGCGGCCGGAATCTCGCTGAGTGGGCGTATTGCCGCCAGCGGCGAAAATGGCCGGAAGCTGTCCGCGTTGATCGCAGGGTTGGCCCCGGGTAAAGGGATAGCGCCGACGGGGTTGCGCTTGGACGATGGGTGCCAGCTCATGATTATCGGGATGTCGCTGCCAGCGCACTCGCACCATGATGAGGCGGTCGCCATGCTGATACTGAGCGGCACAGACAGCAAACCTCCTATGGACACTGCGACGCTTGGCCAGTTGTTCGGCCTGACACCGATGGAAGCCCAGGTCGCGTGTTTGTTGGCAGAAGGGCTGCGCCGCAGCCAGATCGCAGACCGGTTGGCGATCTCGGGCACGACCGTCGCATTCCATCTGCGAAACATCTTCTCCAAGACCGGCGTGCAAAGGCAGGCGGAACTGGTGGCATTGATTCTGTCAGTACCACTGGCGCAGCCCGTGACCTGAGTGAAGCGGCGCATTGAATATCTGACACAGCGATCAAGACCGTTCCGCAACGAACACGAAGGACTTGTAGTCAGTATGTTCTCATATGTTCTCGGGTGCTTCATTCGAACGCTTCAAACCCGACGATGGCTACAATGATCGCCGGTGAGTTACCGGAAGCTGCGCCGGAGACAGCGGTGGATGTCTGGATGTGGACCTTCTTTAAGTCCATCCGCACGGTCCGTGATATATCCTTCGATGCCGCTGCCCAATTGATGCGTGTGGATTGCCGGGCACGGACCTCGCAATCGCAAAGACTGGAATTGTTCCTCGAGGATCGTCAGGTGGCCGGCGAAACGGGCGCCGAGCCGATAGAAACGCCGGAGGCCGGCACGTTCCATTATTTTGTAATGATGGATATTTGCGTCCCTTCGCAGCGTGTTGCCCTGGATGCACCGTTTCCAGACCATCGCACCGCTCGCGCTGCTTTGAATAGCCAGTGATCCAATACCACGCCTGCCGCTGTTCCCTGGGACGTCCTGGCCGTGATTACCGCGCGGACGGGTCGCGGATTGAACTGAAGCAGGCCATCACGGCGTCTCTGTTGGTCCGTAATTTTCGAATGGCGGCGCTCAATTCCCCGCCACCGGACCATAAGCGGTCCTGGTCCGGTACGCCGAATTCCGTCTTGCCGAGAAGGAAGCTGATTTCGCCCACTTGTCGGTCTGCTCCGAGGGCCTCGAATCGTTCACCCAGATCGTCCCAATGTGTGTTTCGGCGTGCAATTTTGACCCCCTTTTGGAGTGCGCCCCTGGGGGTGGACAGATTGAGTGAGCTGAATTGACCGGACGCGGGCTTTCGAAGAAAGAAAGCCCATGCCAAGACGCCATCGCAGCCATAGCACCGAGTTCAAGCGCCAGGTCGTAGCCGAGTATCATGCCGGCGAGACCTTGCATGCACTGGGTCGCCGTCACGATCTTTCGAGAAACCTGATCCGCATCTGGATCGAAAAGGCGGAGGCCGGTGCATTGGATGAAGACGCTGCCGCTGCCGAGCTTCTCGCAGACTACGAAGCGCGAATTGCAGCCCTTGAGCGGCTCGTCGGGAGGCAGGCGCTCGAGATTGAGTTTCTAAAGGGGGGTCAACGCTCCAGACCCTCGCCGAGAAGCGTGCCTACATCCGTGACCGTCGGCCCGCCAACCTCTCGATCCAACGGGGGTGCGAGCTGATGGGGGTTGCGCGATCGAGTTTCTATGCCGAACCCATCGGCAGGCCCGCAGATGGGGTGATCGTGGCCGAAATTCGCGACATCACCGACGAGTTCGAGGGCTATGGCTACCGCCGCGTTGATGCCGAGCTCCGTCACCGCGGTTTCGTCGTGAATGCCAAGAAGGTCCGGCGGCTGATGAAGGAAAACAATTTGAACCCACGGCGACGAAGGCGTTTTGTCCGCACGACCGACAGTGATCACGACAGTCCAATCTTCCCGCTCGTCGCGAAAGGGTTCGAGGTCCATGGCCCGAACCAGCTCTGGGTGGCCGACTTGACTTACATCACGATCACCGGTGGATTCGCCTACGCCGCACTGATCCTCGATGCCTGGTCCCGCCGCGTGGTGGGCCATGCGATCGGCCGAGGCATCGATGCGCGCCTCGCCGTGAAGGCGCTTCGCCAGGCGATTGCGCTGCGCAGGCCTTTGCCCGGTTGCGTGTTTCACACAGACCGCGGCTCGCAATACGCGTCAGAGATGCATCGCGACCTGCTCGCGGAACACGGCTTTGTCGGCTCCATGAGCCGGCGCGGCAATCCCTACGACAATCCCCAGGCTGAGAGCTTCATGAAGACGCTCAAGGTGGAAGATGCCTATCTGATGGAATACGAAACGTTCGAGGATGTCGCTGACGGCGTGCCCCGCTTCATCGAAGCTTACAACACGCGTCGCCTGCATTCAGCCCTGGGGTATTTCAGCCCCGCACAGTTCGAGGAGCGCAACGCCCGCACACCTGTCAAAACCGCCGCGTGATCGTGTCCACCCCCAGGGGCGCACTCCAATAGGGGGTCAGTTTTGCACGCCGATTGACATGCAGGCGCGCGTGACGAGCCTGGGTGGCCGGCTCAACGTCGCCAGCGGAGTAGAGGGCACCCGTATCGAGGCGCGGTTCCCCGTTGATATTGTACGGATTACGCAATGACGAAGATACTCATCGTCGAGGACTTGAGCGAAACCCGCCGCTGGCTGAGCGAGATCGTCAGCGCGGCTTTCGAGAAGTCCGAGATTCACGAAGCAGCGAGCATGCGCGCCGGCATCGCGCAGGCGGCGGCGCGCGACTACGATGTCGCGCTGATCGATCTCGGCCTGCCGGACGGGTCTGGTCTCGACGTATTGCGCAATCTGCGTCTCCTGCGCCCCCAGACTGTCTGTGTCGTCACAACGGTGATGGGCGACGACGCCTCGATCGTGGGCGCGCTTTCGGCAGGCGCGCAGGGATATCTGCTCAAGGAGCAACCCCAGGATCTGCTGGTCCGGCAGCTCAAGCAAATGGCCGAGGGAATCCCCGCGCTCTCACCCTCGGTCGCGCGCCGGATCATGGAGCATTTCAAGAGAACTGGCCCGGCCGCGCCTGAAGACGATCTGACGGGACGCGAGCGCGAGGTGCTTGGCCTGATAGGCCGCGGCCTGCGCAATGGCGAGGTGGCCGAATCGTTGGGCATCTCGGAAAACACGGTGGCGGGCTATATCAAGGACATCTACCGCAAGCTCGGTATTTCCTCGCGCGACGAAGCCTCCTGGCACGCGGCAAGGCTGGGCCTCGGAGAAGCGCCCGCCTCAGGCAAGAAGGGCAAATAACGTCCGGTTCCGGATTCTACGCGCTTTTTTGGATTGGCGCGCTTGATCCCGCCTTTCTTCAGGGGTGAAGACGAATTTGAATGGCGGATCGCTACGGTTGGAGCCAGCCAACCGTTCAGCCGGCAGCCTCGCCGAGCGACGCTGCGATGTCGCTGATCGAGCGAAGCAGAACCAGGGGATCATCCCTGGACGGCTCAAAGCCGCGCCGCCTCCAGAACTCGGCCGCCTCCCCGTCGACGGCGTTGACCATCAAGGCCCGCCCGCCGATCAGCGACGCGGCCTGAACACAGCGCTGGAGGGCGTGCTTCACAAGGCCGGTGCCAATACCCAACCCTGCCCATGCTGTGTCGGTTGCGAGCTGGCCGAGCAGCATACAGGGGACCGGGTTGGGCGGCTGGCCTGTCCGAATCGAACGCGGCAAAACCGAAGGCACCACACCGGTGGGCGCGAGGCCGTAGAAGCCGACCACGCGCCCAGCCTCATGCACGACGAGGACGGCGGTGAAGCCCTTCTGCTGATTGGAGAGGGCGCGTGATTTCAGCCAGTGGTCAAGCGTGGGCTTGCCACAGGTGAACTCGGACACATCGTGTTCGGCAGAGAGCGGTTCAGGACCCGAAAGGTGCAAGAGCTTACCGCTTCGCCACGTAGCCGGGCTCCCATGGCGCGGGCCGCTTCAGAACGTCTACCATCTCCGGAACGGGAGCGGCCGGACGCGCCAGCACATCCATGAACTCGGCGAAGCCCTCCGGGCTCATCCGGATCAGGCCCTGTTCCATGACGACCTCCTCGGCCGCGCGCACAGCGGCGTCGCGCACGAAATCGGTGCGCGAGCGGCCGCGCAAGCTGGCGGCGCGATCGATCATTGCGACATCCGCCTCGGGCAAGCGCATCGAGATCGGGTATTCCTTGCGTTCGGCGGTCGTGGCCATGGCGAATCTCCTTGGTCGGCATATAGCGCCTTGTATCGCGAATTACAATACGATAAGGTTGCGCCTACAGTCAATGACCTCATGAGGAGAGGCGACGAGGCCAATGATGACCGGGCCAGCGAGGGATTCCGATAGGTTATTTTGCTACGCCATGGCTCGCCAGGACACGCTGAGCTACGCGATAGCACGCTCACCCGCGCCAATTGCCGCCGAATATTCGCCTTCAATTTCCGTTGCTTATGCTTCCCTCGGGGCGAATGCTGCAAGTTATGACCTTGCGAGCCCCAGGAAACCCGGCAAAGATGACAGGAGGAGAGCGCGAAGCGCTGCTCGAATCTTTGCTGCTGGACGAGCCGGAGCTGACGTTTACGCCGCGCGGCAATCCCGACCCTCGCCTTCTGCGTCTGGTCGGCATCCTGGCGAGGCAGGCGGCGCAGGAGTGCTATGCAGAGGAAGTGAAGATGTCGCGGCAAAGGAGGAAGCGCTCCTCCTGATACGGATGGGAGCCATGTTTTGAAAGTCGCGATCTACGCCCGTTATTCTTCCGACAATCAACGCGACGCTTCCATCGCCGACCAGTTCCGCATGTGCCGCCTCCATGCCGAGAAGCAGGGTTGGCATATCGTCGAGGAGTATTCGGACCACGCGATCTCCGGCGCCTCGCTGATCCGGCCGGGCATTCAGGCGCTCATCGCCGACGCTATGGGCGGCCGCTTTGACCTGATCCTCGCCGAGGCGATGGACCGCCTCTCGCGCGACCAGGAAGACATCGCGGGCATCTTCAAGCGCATGTCCTATGCGGACGTGAAGATGTTCACCCTGTCGGAAGGCGAGGTGACGCATCTGCATGTCGGGCTCAAGGGCACGATGAATGCGCTGTTCCTGAAGGATCTGGCCGACAAGACCCGCCGCGGACAACGCGGCCGGGTCGAGGCAGGCAAATCGGGCGGCGGAAACGCCTATGGCTACGATGTGGTCAAAAAGCTCGATGCGAACGGCGAACCGATCCGCGGCGATCGCACCATCAACGAATTCCAGGCCGAAGTCGTGCGCCGCATCTTCCGCGACTACGCCGCCGGCAAGTCGGCCAAGACCATCGCCTTCGCCCTGAACAAGGAAGGCATTCCCGCTCCGTCAGGCGGCGACTGGGGTTTCAGCACGATCAACGGCAACCCGAAGCGCGGCAACGGCATCCTCAACAACGAGATGTATGTCGGCAAGATTGTCTGGAACCGCCAGCGCTTCGTCAAGGATCCGGAGACCGGCAAGCGGCAGGCCCGCCCCAACCCGGAAGAGGAATGGGTCATCCAGGAAGTGCCGGAGCTGCGCATCCTCGATGACGATCTCTGGAACGCCGTGAAGGCGCGGCAGGAGGTGAACAAGATCGCCCGGAAGGAAAACGGCGAGGCCGATCTCTCCCGGATCAACACCCGCCGCCGTCCCAAATACCTCTTCTCGGGACTGACCAAATGTTCCTGCTGTGGCGGTGGGTATTCCGCGATCTCGGCGACGCTGATCGGATGTGCGACGGCCCGCAACAAGGGGACCTGCGACAACCGGGTCAACATCCGCCGCGACGAGCTTGAATCGCGTGTGCTGAACGCACTGCGTACCAAACTCGTCGATCCGGAGCTCTTCGCCCATTTCTGCGAGGTCTTCACGCAGGAGATGAACCGGCTGCGCATGGAAGGTCGCGCTGAAATCGTCTCAGCAGAGGCCGAGGTCGAGAAGATCGACCGCGAGCTGGCCAAGCTGCTGACCGCGATCAAGTCCGGCGGGCCAATCGAAGCCATCGTCGAAGACATGAAGCGGCTTGAAGGCCGCAAGGCCGAACTGAAGAACTTTCTGGCCGAAGCGGATGAGCCGCCACCCCTGCTGCACCCGAGCATGGCACTGCAATACCGCAAGCGCGTCCAACAGCTCTACGACGCCCTGCAGGACGAAGACGAGGGGAAGCGCATCGAGGCCGCCGACACCCTGCGCTCGCTCGTGGATCAGATCGTGCTGACGCCAGTCGAGGGGAAGGTGGAGATCGACGTACAGGGCGATCTTGCTGGAATCCTTATGATTTCCGCACAAACGAAAAACCCCGCCGGAGGGGCGGGGCAATCGCAAGTAAAGA